>JAICYF010000012.1 GCA_025934355.1 Acidothermaceae bacterium | reverse complement strand
TCCGGGGTTAGCTGCGGCAAAGCTGTGCGCGGGTCGGCGTACCCGAGTTCGAGGGCATTGCGTTCGGTCGCAAGTTCGGTCGCGACCGCCTCGGTGACCGCTTCCGATATCGCATGCGGCCCGGCGTCTGCCGCCACTATGTGCCGGACTCCGAGTTGCCGCAACCGCCGCTCGGCGTCGTCGTCGCCGATCAACGCGACCACCGCGACGCCTGCGGTCGCCAGCCGTGCAAGCGCGTCGCGGTCGAGACGACGCAGATCTGCCGACAAGATGGCCGCCCGCGCCGTGCCTCCCGCCGCGGTTGACAGCAGATCGGCGAGGTCAACACAACGGCGGACGACGCTGACGCCGTAGTCGGCGCGCTCGAAGGCCGACACCAGGTCGGCTTCGCGGACCGAATCAGTGACCGCCGTCAGGACCGGAACGCTCACGTCGTCGCGCCGTCGCCCGCCGCGGCGGATGGACTTGGGCTGAACGGACCCGACGACGGCTTTGCGGCGACGTTGTCTGTGGGCACCCGGACGACGTCGATCGACCCGGATTCGACAGCGCCGACGACCGCGTTCACGTATTGCAGCGGCACCTGCAGCACCACGCCCGAGTTGCCGGAATCGGCAAGCGACGACTGTGCGATGACGTCGGCGACCGTGACGTTCGCCAGCACGAGCTGCGGCGCCTGTTGGGCCCCGCCGACCGTGGCCTTGACGGTGACGTACAAGTCGACCTGGGTGCCCTGCAACTCGCTGTCATGCGGCATGTGCAACTTGGCGACCGGCACGGTGACCAATCGGGTCTGGTCGGGTGGCAGTGCCGGCACCGCGGCCACGGGTATCAGCTGGCCAGCGCTCAGCGGCGCGATCGTCGTCCGACCGACCAACGACTTGCCCGTTGCCGAGTAGTAGCCGCCGCCATGGTCGTGGAACCGGACTTTGACCGAGACGAGATCGCCCTTGGTCAACGCGGTGCCTGGCGCGAGGTCGTGCGACGCCGCCCACACCTGGTCAAAGTGACCCGACGACGCGACCACCTTCGCGCCGACCACGACCGAGGAGAGCACCAGCACGATGCCCACCAGCAACCGGCCGTCGAGCCACGTCGGTGGCTTGAGCCGGCTCGCAGGAGGCGCAGGCAGGTCGGGCACGGAAGGCTCACCCCGTCGGTCGGCAGGCGGTGTCGATCGCTATCTTGCTGGCTTGGCATGAGCGTCCGCACGTCGTCGCACGTCAACTGTGGATAGCGGAAACTAGTCGCCGCAAATGCTGGCAGACTTGCGGCGCGCGCGCATGCCGCCGCTTGGGTGATCACGAATCGTCACGAGCCAACCGCACTCTGTGACGAGAGGTTCAGGAGCGCCAATGGAGAAGCGATTCCTCTTGCTCAGCGATGTCGCAGAGGTGTTGAACATTTCGGCCGCGCAGGCTTACGCGCTCGTGCGCTCCGGGGAGTTGCCCGCCATCAAGGTCGGCGGTCGCGGGCAGTGGCGCGTCGAGTCGGCGCTGCTCGAGCGCTACATCAAAGACGCCTACGACCGCACCCGTGAGTTCGTGAACACCCATCCGTTCGGTGGCGGGGAGCCGGACGACGAGTAGCCGACCGCACGCTCAACCTGCCAGGCGCACGACGGCCACCGCGGTGAACGGGACCGTCCGGACCATTTGAACCGTCGCGGCACGTCGCGCCTCAGCCGGGGGATGTTCTGCGACTTCAAGGAAATCCGCGCCCACCCGATCGATCGTGCCGGACGACGTCGCGCCGTCCACGCACCCGATCGTCACAGGTGACCGATCCCGCGCGATCGCTCGAAGCGCATGCGCGAGCCCGAGCCTGCGGGCCACCTCACCCTCGCTTTGAGGGGCCGCCGAAAGCGCGCCGAGCCCGTTGATCGAGACGATCGCGGACGACGGAATCAACACCTCGCGCCCGCCAGCCTCGGCCAGCAGCAGCCAATCGGCGCCCACGCTGGCGACGCTGCCTTCGACCACGCCGAACCCGACGACGCGCGCGCTGATCGTGTGCGCCCGGGCTGCACGCAACCGGTCGACGAGGCGAACAAGCGCGAACTCCCGACGAGTGCGATCGCTGATTTCGGCAGCCAGTTCGGCCGCCTCCTCGGCGTCGAACTGCGCCTCGAGGTCGTCGAACAGCGACTCCCACCGCACTGCGGCTCCCTTCGGTAGGTGCGCGAAGGATAACGCACGCTTCCGCTAACCGTCGCTACAAGTATTGACAGGCCGTTGTCGTAGCTGTACGAAGGTAAACACAAGCAAACGAATGAATCGGAGGACCGATGGTTGAGTCGCGGGTTCGGCCGGCGGCCAGGGCGGTCATCGCGCTCGGCGCTCTTGGGTGCCTCTTGTGGTGGGCAGTCGGCGCCCCGAGCCAGGCCGTTCGCACGCTCACGGCGCTGCTGAGCAGCCCGGTCATCGAGTTCGACGCGTTGCTCACCGCGATCGCCGGCCTGCTCGGCTGGCTCTGCCTTTGTTGGTTCGGGCTCGTCGTGGCACTGCAGTTGTTCGCGCTCGGATCGAGCAGCCTGGCCGGCGGTTGCCGACGGGGCGTCCGGCTGGTCGCGCCGCGATTCATGCTCGGCGGCGCGCGCTGGCTGGTCGGCGCGACGCTGCTCGCGGGCCCGCTGACCTCGGGAGTCGCAACGGCCGCGCAAGTGGGCAGCGGGTCAGCACCGCCGAGTCCAGCCGTTGTCGCCAACCTCGACCGACCCGGGCCGCTAGATCTTGATCGGCCGGTCGCGCTACCCGGCGCGCTCGCGTTCGCGCGCGCCAATACACCGGCCGTGCCAACGGTGTCGTCGCCAGCACCACCCGCGCCAACAGCAGCCCCCGCGCCAACAGCGCGGGGGGCGGTCAAACCCTCCACGCCGTCCACGCCGTCCACGCCGTCCACGCCGTCCGCCGCGCGGTCGTTCCGGGTAGCGGAAAGTCTGGCGCCACTCGTCACCGGCCAACCTCATCGCGATACCGATGACACCGGCCGCAGTTACGTCGTCCGGCGTGGCGACACGTTGTGGGACATCGCCGCTCGACACCTCGGCCCGCACGCCTCCGCCGTCGACATCGCGCGGGCGTGGCCGCGCTGGTACGCGGCTAATCAGGCCGCCATCGGCTCGAACCCACAGCTGATTCATCCGGGGCTGGTTCTCCACGCCCCAATCGAATAAGCGCTTCCCCGCCAGCTCCTTCGCATCCGAAACCCCACCAGCAAAAGGAATCTGATGGTTGCCACCGCGTCTGCCCTGGTCCTGTCTGCCGAAGACTCAATCGCCACGGCACCGCCAATCAAAGCGGTCCGCGCAGAAGAAGCGGGCGCGCTGCAGCGAGCACCCGTCCCGATGTGCGAGCCGCCATTCGACGACGAGACTGCTGACACCGCCGGCCTCGACGTCCAAGGCACTCAGGGCGCCCTGGCGCTCGCGTTCGCCTTGCCGAGTGGGCTTCCCGCGTCGCCTGACGAGCCGACGGAATTGTCAGCCGGCAGCTACCGGCGCCTGCAGCTGGTGCGCCCGACCGCCGACGGTCCGACCGATGCGCCGAAGCCGCCGAATCGGCGAAAGCGACGCACGGCTGAAGACGACTTCGGCCCGCGTCGCACGCCGCGTGCGAACCTCCCAGAACCGCGGCCGTGGGCAAGCCGGCTCGTGCAGGCGATGGTTGAGGCAACCTCCGGCGTCCGACCCGTGTCGCAACTGGTCCGCTGGACCACGACCGACGTCTACGCGACGATCCAGCGCCGAATCGCGCACAACGAGTTGCTCAACCAGCACACGCCGACCGGACGCCGGATCGGCGCCATCGTCCGGTCGATTCACGTCGACGAGCCCGCCGACGGGGTCGCCGAAGTGTGCGCCGTCGTTCAACACGGCGCGCGATGCCGTGCCATCGCGCTGCGACTAGAGGGATTCGACGGTCGCTGGCAATGCACGGCGCTGCAGGTCGGCTGACCAAGCGGACGGGAAGGCGCGACGGGTAGCCGCGACGGGAAGGCGCGACGGGTAGCCGCGACGGGAAGGCGCGACGGGTGGCCGCGACGGGTTAGCCCAGCGGTCAGGCGAGGTTGTGCGGGTCCCCGTGGCAGCGCTTGTAGGTCTTGCCAGACCCGCACGGGCACTTGGCGTTGCGCGGCGTGCCCTCGTACATCAGCGACGGATGGCCGTCGCTCGGAGTCGCTGCGGCGGCCTGACCCGAACCCGCGTCGCCGTCGATCGTCGGCGCTGAATACTCCAACCGAGCCGGACGACGCGGCGCCTGCAACCCCGGCGCCACCAACCGCGAAATCGCGGCCGCTTTCGCCTGCGCGTCAGTCGCCGCCTCGTCGGCCACACTGCCTGCGGGCGCTGGCGCGAGCGCGGGCGCCTCGTCGTCCGAGGTCACCTGCGTTTCGACAACTGCGGCGTCGCCTTCGCCTTCGGCGCCCGCCTCGGTTTCGGGCTCGGCGACGCTCACCTGCACCTCGAGGTTGAACAGGTACGCGACGGACTCCTCCTTGATGGCGTCCATCATCGTCGTGAACATCGTGAAGCCCTCGCGCTGATACTCGACCAACGGGTCGCGCTGACCGTACGAGCGCAGCTGGATGCCCTCTTGCAGGTAATCCATCTCGTACAGGTGCTCACGCCATTTGCGGTCGAGCACCGACAACACGACGCGCCGCTCGAGCTCGCGCAGCACCGGCTCGCCGTCCGGCTTAAGGCCGAGCGACTCCTCGCGTTGCTCGTAAGCGGCTTGCGCGTCGGCGGTGATCTCTTCAATCAGGAACTCGGTGGTGAGCCCGGCGCGTTCGCCGCCGCTCGCGGTCTCGACGTCTTCAATTGACACGCTGATCGGATAAAGCGCCTTCAGCGCCTTCCACAACTCCTCGAGATCCCAATCTTCCGCGTAGCCCTCAGCGGTTGCGGCGGTGATGTAACCGCTGATCACATCGTCAATCATGTGCACGACCTGGTCGTGCAAGTCGTCGCCGTGCAACACCCGCCGGCGCTCCGCGTAGATGACGGTGCGCTGCTTGTTGAGCACCTCGTCGTACTTCAAGACGTTCTTGCGGATCTCGAAGTTTTGCTGCTCCACCTGGGTTTGCGCCGAGCGAATCGCGCGGGTCACCATCTTCGACTCGATGGGCACCTCGTCGGGGATGTTCAGGGTGTCCATGATGCGCTCGACAGCGGCGCCGTTGAACAACCGCATCAAGTCGTCGCCGAGCGACAGGTAGAACCGCGACTCGCCGGGGTCGCCCTGACGGCCAGAGCGACCGCGCAACTGGTTGTCGATGCGCCGGGAGTCGTGCCGCTCGGTGCCGAGCACGTACAAGCCGCCCAGCTCGACGACCTCGTCATGCTCCGCCGCGACCGAGGACTTCCATTTCTCGATAGCGTCGGGCCAGGCCGCCTCGTACTCTTCCGGGTTCTCGACCGGCGACAAACCCTTCTCGGAAAGCTCAAGCTGGGCAAGGAATTCAGGATTGCCACCAAGCATGATGTCGGTGCCGCGACCGGCCATGTTGGTCGCCACCGTCACCGCGCCCTTCCGGCCGGCCTGCGCGACGATTGCGGCTTCCTTCTCGTGGTACTTCGCGTTGAGCACCTCGTGCGGGATGCCCCGACGCAGCAGCATGCTCGACAGCAGCTCAGACTTCTCGACGCTGACCGTGCCGACCAGCACCGGCTGGCCCTTCTCGTGCCGCTCGGCGATGTCGTCGACGACCGACTCGAACTTCGCCTTCTCCGACTTGAAGACGATGTCGCTTTGGTCCATGCGCTGCATAGGCCGGTTGGTCGGGATCGGCACCACGCCGAGCTTGTAGGTCTGGTCGAACTCGGCCGCCTCCGTGTAGGCGGTTCCGGTCATGCCACCGAGCTTCTCGTAGAGCCGGAAGTAGTTCTGCAAAGTGATCGTGGCAAGAGTTTGGTTCTCCTGCTTGATCTCGACGCCTTCCTTCGCCTCGATCGCCTGGTGCATGCCCTCGTTGTAACGACGGCCGTACAAGATGCGGCCGGTGAACTCGTCGACGATCAGCACCTCGCCGTCGATGACGACGTAATCCTTGTCGCGCTTGAACAATTCCTTCGCCTTCAAGGCGTTGCTCAAGTAGCCGACGAGAGCGGTGTGCGTGGCCTCGTACAGGTTTTCGATGCCGAGCCAGTCTTCGACCCGCTGCACGCCCTGCTCGGTGACCGCGACCGTGCGCTTCTTCTCGTCGACCTCGTAGTCGCCTTCGCCTTCCTCGCCGCGACGCAACCGGTTGGTGAGCGCGGCGAAGTCGGTGTACCACTTCAGGTTGAGCTCGACCGGGCCGCTGATGATGAGCGGGGTGCGCGCCTCGTCGATGAGGATGGAGTCGACCTCGTCGACCACCGCGAAGAAGTGGCCGCGCTGCACAAGCTCTTCGGCGCTCCACGCCATGTTGTCGCGCAGGTAGTCGAAACCGAATTCGTTGTTGGTGCCGTAGGTGATGTCGGCCGCGTAGGCGGCACGACGCTGCTCCGACGGCATCTGGGCGAGGATCACGCCGACGTCGAGACCGAGGAAGCGGTGCACCCGGCCCATCCACTCGGAGTCGCGGCGAGCCAGATAGTCGTTGACCGTGACCAGGTGGACGCCCTTGCCGGCCAGCGCGTTGAGATAAACCGGCAGGGTCGACACCAGGGTCTTGCCCTCGCCGGTGCGCATCTCGGCGATGTTGCCGAGGTGCAGCGCGGCCCCGCCCATCAGCTGGACGTCGAAGTGCCGCTGCCCGAGCGTGCGCCGGGCGGCCTCGCGAACGGCGGCGAACGCCTCGGGCAACAGGTCGTCGAGGCTCTCGCCGTCGGCGTACCGCTCCTTGAACTCGTCGGTCTGCTCGCGCAGCTCGGCGTCGGAGAGCGCGACGAAGTCCTCCTCGACGCTGTTGACCTGGTCGGCCAACTGCTTGAGGCGGCGCAGCGTCTTGCCCTCACCGGCCCGCAGGACTTTGTCTAGAAGCGCTGGCACGTGGACTGACTCCTCGTAGATTCGAGATCCTGGCGGCACGCCAAAGTCGGACGACGCCCTGGGGAGTGCCGTCGCAGCCATCGTAGGCGAGCGAGCGCGGGATTTGACGGCGGCCAAGCCTACGATCACCCGTCATGACCTCGCTTCAGCTGTCGGCTGACGACGCCCGCCGGGTGGCGCTGCGCGCCCAGCTGTTGCTCGGGGCGCCGGATCGCCAGACTGGCGTGCCAGGGGTGCTGCGCAGCCTCGGCGCCGTCCAACTCGACACGATCTCGGTGCTGGCCCGCTCGCACGAGCTGGTGCCCTACGCGCGGCTCGGGCCGGTCGGCCGGGCGAAGGTCGAGCGGGCGTACTGGGGCGCCGGCGACGCGTTCGAGTACTGGGGGCACGCGGCGAGCGTGCTGCCGCTGTCGCAGTGGCCGTTGTTCGCGTTCCGCCGCCGCCGCTTCCGCGAGCGCCAGGCGGTGTGGAACGAGCGGGTCACGTCGTCCGTCGACGACGTGCTGCAGCGGGTGAAGCTCGAGGGCCCGTTGACCGCCACCGAGCTAGGCGGCGCAAAGAAGGAGTCGAGCTGGTGGGGTTGGTCCGACGTCAAACACGCGGCCGAGTATTTGCTCGCCGCGGGAGAGTTGATCTGCGCCACGCGCACGGGTTGGCGCCGCGTCTACGACCTGCCGGAGCGGGTCGTGCCGGCCGATTCGCTGCATGACGACTTCGACGACGACCATTGCAAGCTCGAGCTGATCCGCACCTCAGCACGCGCGCTGGGGGTGGCGACGGCGGCCGACTTGGCCGACTACTTCCGCCTGCACGTGCGCGACGTCGGCCGACTTCTGCCGGAGACGAGCCTCGTGCCGGTCGCCGTGGCCGGCTGGAAATCGCCGGCGTGGGCGGACGCCGCTGCGCTCAGCGCGGCGAATGCTCGCGGGCGGCATCGCACCACGCTGCTCTCGCCGTTCGACTCACTTGTGTGGGACCGCAAGCGCACGGCCCGGATGTTCGACTTCGACCATCGGCTTGAGGCGTACGTGCCGAAAGACAAGCGGCAGCACGGTTATTTCACCATGCCGGTGCTGGCGGCCGGCTCGTTGATCGCCCGGGTCGACCCCGCCCGCGAGAGACAAACGCTGGTAGCGCGGCAGGTGACCGTTGAGCCGAGGTTCGCCACCAAGGCGCGGCTGGAGGCAACTGCCCTATCGATCAGTCGGGCGCTAGGTGAGGCGGCCCGCTGGGTGGGCTGCGACTTCGTCGTGGTCGAGCAGGTCACGCCTGAGCCACTCGGTCAACTCCTGAAAGCGATGCTTTGACCGCCCGCGGGCCTACTCCTCAAGCGAAAGATGCAGCCGAAGCGCACGGTCGAGTTCGCGCACCAGGTCAGGCGCCAGCGCACCGCGCCGCTCGGTCACCCGTTCGACGGCGACCGAGCGGACCTGCTCTGCCTGCGCCTTCGAGTCGCGTGGCAAGCCCGTTCGCGCCGCGGGGAGGAAGACCTGGAACGGATACACCCGCTCGACGTTCGAGGTCACCGGCACGACGGTGACGACGCCGCGGCCAAGTGCCGTCGCGGTCGCGTTGGCGATGTCGTTGCTGACGACGATCGCGGGCCGGCGCTTTCTCGATTCAGTCCCGCGACTCGGATCGAAGTCGACCAGGTAGATCTCGCCGCGCCGCACTACGGCTCGAGACCATCCGACGCGGCGATCTCCCAATCGCCGGCGTCGTCGGACTTGCTCCACGAGTCCCACGCCCCGGCATAAGCGTCCGACAAGCCACCTGTCTTCAGCAGCCCGACCGCCTTGTGCAAGACGGCCGACCTTGATTCGAACCCCTTGCTGCGCGCGTATTCGTCGAGGAAAGCGACGTCCTCGGCCGGAAGGCTGACACTGACTTTCACACCAGCGATGCTACCCGTTGTACTACCCGGCTGCCACCGTCAGGTGATCTCAAGCAGCTTCTCGCGCACCGCGTAGACGACCGCTTCCATCCGCGAGTGCAACTGCAGCTTCTCCAAGATGTTCCGCACGTGGTTCTTCACCGTGTTCTCGCTGATGAACAACTCCTTGGCGATGTCGCGGTTGTTCAGGCCCTTCGCCACCAGCCGCAACACCTCCATCTCCCGGTCGGTGAGCTTCGGCGCGGGCACCTGCTGGCGGGAGTCGCCTTTCTTGATCATCGACGCGAACTCGCTGAGCAGCTTCGACGCCATCGACGGGCTGATCAGTGACTGACCGCCGTGCACCGCGCGAATCGCGGCGGCCACCTCGTCGATCGAGATTTCCTTCAGGAGGTAACCCATCGCGCCCGCTTTGATCGCGTCGTAGAGGTCGGCCTCCTCGTCGCTGATCGTCAACATGATGATTTTCGCGGACGGCGCGATGTCCTTGATCGCGGTGCACGCCTCGATGCCGCTGCGCTTGGGCATCCGGACGTCCATCAACACAATGTCGGGCAAGGTCTGGCCGGCCTTCGCGACCGCCTCGGCGCCATCGCTGGCCTCGCCCACCAGGTCGATGTCGGGCTCTTGGCTGAGCACCATCTCAAGGCCCCGACGAAACAGCGCGTGATCGTCGACTACCAACACCCGAATTGGCTCGCCGTGGGCTGCCGACTCCGGCGATTCCTCGCCGCGCTCTCCGGGGGAGTCTGCCGCCGGCGTGGGCGCGGGCTGCGGACGGCCGCCCATCGGCGGCCGCGCCCCCTGCGGGCGCCCGCCCGGAAGGCCAGAAGCCTGCCCGGCACCGGACGTCATTCCAGGAGCAAAGCCACCCCGCCGGCCGAGCCCGTTGCCCGGCTCTCGATGCCCCTCGCTCACGACGCCTCCCACTGCCTCATCGCGCTACTCAACTCGTCGCGTCACCCAACTCGGCGGGCCAACCCGGCTCGCCGCTGTCACCAGCCTCTTCGCGCTACTCGCCTAGCTGCGTCGCTGGCCCGAATCGGCTATCCGGGGCCATCGTACGGATATCACGCGTCACATCGTGCTGCGAAGCGGCAGATCCTGCGCCGATTGCGTGCCGTTGACCCCAGCCGGCTCGCTTCCGCCGAAACTTTCGGTCCCGCCGTCGAAGGTCTCCAGCCGGATCACGCCGTAGTCGTAACCACGCCGCCGGTACACCACACTTGGCAGGCCGCTCTCTTTGTCGCAGAACAAGAAGAAGTCGTGACCGACCAGTTCCATCTCGTAAAAGGCCTGATCCAAGGTCATCGGCGTCGCGCGGTGGAGCTTCTCGCGCACCAGCATCGGGCCTTCGCCCGCCTCACCGGCCAACGCCTCGAGGTGGTTGGCCTTCGCGGCGTATGGGTCGGCGTTGGGATCGGCGTGGGGGTCGGCGTTGGGATCGGCGTGGGGGTCGGCGTGGAGGCCAGCGCTGCCGTCAGCCGAGCTCACCAGGGCGGGCACGACCTCCTGGCCGGGCGACATCGCTGTCGCCGCCGTCGCGGCCGCGAGCGACACGGGTGTGCGTGCGCCGCGATGCACCCGACGGCGGTCGGCGGACTTGCGCAACCGGGCCTCCAGCTTGGCCCAGGCGAGGTCAAAGGCGGCGGTCATCGTGTCGGCCCGCGCTTCGGCCCGAATGACCGGGCCGCGGGAGACGCACGTGAGCTGCACGCGATCACAAATCTCGGACATCCGGGGATTGCGTTCTCGGGAAATCTCGACGTCGACCCGGATCGCCTTCGGGCACAGCTTCTGCACCTTGGCGAGCTTCTCCTCCACGTGGGTGCGAACCCGCGCCGGGACGTCGATGTGCCTACCCGTGACCACGATGTCCACCGTGACTCCTCCCGTCGACTTAACTCGACTCGACTCCGACCGACCCCGACGCTGCGGTCGCGGCGGCCGGTTACCGCGCAGATGTCAAGCGTTCCCTCGATTCTCGGTTTGGACCCGCACAATTGGTTGGGGTGTGGCGTCCACCCGGCCGACCTGGTCTTCGACCCCACATCCGCCTGCAGAGGTGCTCGCGGCGCGCGGGCGCGCTTCATTGCCACTACTGACCTTCTCCCGGACGGCGAACACGCGGCGCGTTGTAGGGCACCGCGCAAACGCCGGCGAGGCAGGGCTTACTCCTAAGCCGCACCGTGCTCGAACGACGAGAAGTCGCCTTACGTGGACCGTTTCGCCTGCGACTGGCATCGGCTTGTCGGTGCGCTGACGCGCACCGACGCAACCACGGACCCGGGCGGACGCCACACCCTCAACCTAGCCCGATCGCGAAGGCATTGGCACCGTCCAATCGGCCGAGCGCCCCGCCCTTCGGTCCGCCGGTCAACCTCGGCGTTCCGGCGACCGCCACCACTGCGGCGACGATCGCGCCGCACTCATCGAGTGCTCGGCAAGCGTCGGCCGCGGTCGCGCCGGTGGTGACGATGTCGTCGACCACAACCAGCACGCGACCCGCCACGAGGTCGCGATCCCGTTGCGCCGACACTACAAGCGCGCCGCTCATGTTCGACCGCCGCCGGCTGATCGACAGGCCGGCCTGGTCGCCGACCGGGCGCGCCTGCCGCAGCACCGCGGCCGGCTTGGTGTCGAAGCCCCGGCCCCGCAGTTGGCGCGCCGCCCTCGTCGCGAGCAACGACACGGCGTCATAGCCGCGTTCGCGCACCGCGTCGCGACGTGACGGCACCGGCGCCAATAACCAGGACGACGCGAGCAGTCCGGCGGTCGCCGCGGTCGAGACCGCGCGGGTCAGCGCGCTCGCCAGCTGGGCGCCGACGTCACGTCGTCCGCGCTCTTTGTACGCGATCAACGCGGCGCGCACGCTGCCCTCATATTGCGCGGCGGCGAACACCGGAACCGGGCCTGCGGAGGTCGATATCCAGCGAGCGACCGGATTTGCGGCGCGCAACTGCCGCGCGCACGACTCGCACAGCGGCGTCGAGACGTGCAGACCGCAACCGGCGCACGTGCCGGGGGCAACCAGGTCGAGCGCGGCGCGCGCCGAGTCGCGGACGACGTCGGCGACGGATGACAGGCCCATGGACATCGATCGTGCTCACGCAACCCGCGCGACAACGCCGGTAGCCGCCGCCCTGTGGCCAAGGACGAAGCGGACTGTGCACGACGATCAGCCTGGATACAGACGATCAGCCTGGATACAACGGCGCGGTGCCGGAGTCGACGACCTGCCACGCGTCGTTCACCGAAATCTCGATCTGACCGCTGCTCGTTCCGATGACGAGCGGCTGGCCCGGCGCCGCGGCGATCGACACCACATTGACCGGAGGGCTCGGCACTTCTTCCGGCGGACTCCATCCGTCGACATCGACCGTCCAGATCGACGGCGTGGTGGCGCCAGACGGGGTCGCGAGCACCTGGAGCTTCGTCGACGACGCCCACACCACGCCGTCAGGCACGGGCACCAGCGAGGGCGCGACGGGATAGAACCCGCTAATGGACTCGCCATTCGCGTCCTTCACCACTCGACCGACCAGCAGCTGAGTTCCCGCCGCCGACTTCGCGATCACCGCCACCCGGGTGCCGTCGCGCGACACGCGCAGCGTCTCAATCAATTGCGAGGCAGCCAGCTCTTTGTCGCCAACGGTGAGGAATTTCGTCGTGCCGGTTTGGGTCACCGGGCTCACCCGAACCTCTTGCGGGCTTTGTGGTGTCGCGGTGCGAACGGTCCACACGTTGCCGAACATGTCCCAAGAGGGGGTGATGAACGCGGAGGCGAAGTCGACCTGTTTCGGCTGGGCCATGGTGCCGACAAACAACCGTGCGGTGGAGCCCACGGACTCGACGCCGGCGATGAGCTCGGGGCCGGGGCTGTTTCCGGCCTTCGGCGCCACACTCGCCGCGGTCAGTTTGATCGTGCCTGCGCCCGCGTCGTTGCGAAGCGGCGAGCCGTTGCTGTCACGAGCTCGTTGATCCGGGCCGATGAAGTAAAACGACCCAACATCAAGGGAGTCGGTGTCGTAGGCGCTCCAGGTCTTGGTGGTTTGCAGCGCCGTGCGACGGCTGTTCTCAACCGGCTGACCGGCCGCCTCAATCCTGAATTCGCCACCGCCATAGCCCTGCAACGTGTACACGAGTTGCGCCGACGCCGCGTCGCGGTCGGCCTGGCTGAGGCCGGCGATCTCGGGTGACAGGTCGACCGTCACGACACCCTGTGATTGCAACACGCTGTGCAACTGGGTACCACTCGGGATGGCGCTGGTGACACCCGCGTCCTTCAGCCATTTCGGCGGCCCCGCGAGCAACTGCAGCACCAGTTCGCGCGCGGGATCAGTGCCGGTGATCGGCAGGAAAACCCGGATGGGCACGAGCACCTGGTCGTTGCGCGAGCTCAGAAAATACAGGTAGCCGGCGTTGAAGCTCGCGTTGATCCGGCTCTGCGGCAAGATGAGGAACGGCGGCGGATTGACGATTCGCCACTCGTCTTTTGCCTTTGGATCCTTCACCAGGTCGTAGGTGTAGTCGACTGTCGCGTTGCCGTTCGTCGGCTGGTATGTGCCGTCGGTCGCGATCGTGCCGATCCAGTGGTCGACGTAGCGCACGGAGGCATGGTCGCCCTGCGGGGTGAACGTCGGCGGTCCGCTTTGCTCGTCAACGACGCGAACACCCTCTACCGGTTGCCACGTCGGATCGACGAGGAACGACCGGGAGATGCTGATGTCGGCGAAATCCGCGCTCGCAATGCGAAATCCACCGACGATGTCGATCGGCGACTCGCCCTCGACCGGCCCTTGTGGCGGGAACAGGACGTGCGACACGGGTCCGTTGTCGTTCTTTTGCACGCCGGCCGCATGCACGCCGCCGCCAGTGGGTATCGCCGTGCAACCGGCCGCCAAAATTCCCGCGACCAGTAGGAAAAAAGCGGTTCGAACCGAAGCCGGCATCATGGTCATGGCGCCCGCTGCCCTGTCACCGACCGGATGTTGGTGAGGTCGGCGGCGGTCGCCGGCGCAGGTTGCAATCTCGGCGCCGGTGGCGCGTCGTCGTTTGGTTCGAGTGGAATTGGCGACGTCGTGAACAGCGATCCGACGGCGCGCGGCAAGGTCAACACGAATTGCGAACCTCGGCCGCGCTCGCCCCATGCTTGCAACCGGCCGCCGTGCAACCGAGCGTCCTCTGACGCGATCGACAGGCCAAGCCCCGTGCCGCCGGTCGTGCGGGCCCGTGCCGGGTCGGCGCGCCAGAACCGGTTGAATACGAGCGACGCCTCACCTGGACGCAGCCCGATGCCGTGGTCGCGAACCGCCACCGCGAGGGCATCTCGATTCGCCGCGACGAAGACGTCAATCGGCTGACCCTCACCGTGCTCCGCAGCGTTGACCAGCAGATTGCGCAAGATGCGCTCGACGCGACGGCCGTCGGCCTCGCACACGCATGGCTCTTCGGGCAGATGCAGGTTGACCACGCTGCCCCGGCGGGCGGCGAGCGGCTCGGTCGCGTCGACGACGTGCCGCACCAAATCGCGCAGGTCGATCGGGTCGGCTTCGAGGGACGCCGCGCCCGCGTCGTGCCGGCTGATCTCCAGAAGGTCAGCGAGCAGCGACTCGAAGCGGTCGAGCTGGGTCTGCAACAACTCCGCCGACCTCGAGGAAGCTGGATCAAGTTGCTGCCGTGCTTCGAAAAGAACGTCGGCTGCCATGCGCACGGTGGTCAACGGGGTGCGCAGCTCGTGTGAGACGTCGGAGACAAATCGCCGCTGAATTCGCGACAGGTCTTCCAGCCGCCGGATCTGTCTTTGCAGCGATTCGGCCATCTTGTTGAACGACGCGGCAAGGCGAGCGAGATCGTCTTCACCCTTGGTGCGCATGCGTTCTTGCAGCCGCCCGTCGGCGAGTCGCTCGGCGATCCGCGCGGCCATGCGCACCGGTGTCACGACTTGTCGAGTGACAAGCCAGGCGATGCCGGCGAGCAACACGACGAGTGCGATACCGCTGAACAGCAAAGTGCGCCACACGAGCGCCAGCGTCTGCTCTTCTTGCTCCAGCGAGAAGACGTAGTAGATCTGGAACCGGTTGTTGTTGGCACTGATCGAGCTGCCGATGGCCAGGCCCGGCTTGCTCGGTGAGCCGTCGGTGAACCGCATCGTCGTGTAGGTGTAGTAGTACCTCGCGTCACCTTTGGTGACCGCGTCGATCAGCTTCTGCGGGATGCTGCTCGCGTCGAACTCACCGCTTTTCGCCGGCTGCGATATCGACACCCTGCCCGCGATCTCGACGTAACCAATGACCTCATAGCCGCCGGGCTGTCGACGCGACTGTTGCGTACTCAACGTCTGCACGGTGGTCTGCACGGCGTTGATGCCGGTGCCCTGGCTCAGGCTCTGCTGCGCAGTGGCAAGCCCGTTGAGCTCATCATTGGACGACGAGTGCACCTTCGCCTGCAGCAGGCCTGACTTCACCTGCGCCAGCACCACGAAACCCAAGAACGCGACGACGAGGGCCGACACGATGAGCGTGCTGCTGACGACGCGGATCTGAATCGACCTGCGCCACCGCTTGACCACCCGTCGTCCGATCCGGCGCAGCCGGCGACCCATGCTCGAGGGGACGATGTGCACCGGTGGCGGCGCCGAGACCGCGATAGCTTCGTCCGGCGAGGGCGAATCAGACGCCGGAGGGTTGGAGCTGCTCACCTGACTCAGGCCGGGCCCGCCTTGTAGCCGACGCCGCGAACGGTCACCACGATCTCGGGACGCTCGGGATCACGTTCGACCTTGGAGCGCAGCCGCTGCACGTGCACGTTGACCAGCCTGGTGTCGGCCGCGTGGCGGTACCCCCACACCTGCTCGAGCAGCACCTCGCGGGAGAACACGTGGCGCGGCTTCTTGGCGAGCGCGACCAACAGGTCGAACTCCAGCGGAGTGAGCGGGATCGGCACGCCGTCGCGGCTCACCGAGTGGCCGGCCACGTCGATCGTGAGGTCGCCGATCGTGATGACCTCGGGCGCCGGTTCGTCGCTGCGACGCAACCGGGCGCGCAGCCGGGCGACCAGCTCCTTCGGCTTGAACGGTTTCACCACGTAGTCGTCGGCGCCGGACTCAAGACCGACCACGACGTCGACCGTGTCGCTCTTGGCCGTGAGCATCACGATCGGCACGCCGGACTCGGCGCGGATCTGGCGACAAACGTCGATACCGTCGGTGCCTGGAAGCATCAGGTCGAGCAGCACGAGATCGGGCTTGGTCTCGTGGAAGGCGGCCAGCGCCTTGTCGCCGTCGAAAACGAAGAACGGCTCGATCCCCTCGCCGCGCAGCACGATGCCGAGCATTTCCGCCAGCGCGGTGTCGTCGTCAACGACGAGCACACGTCCTTTCATGAGCCTGATGGTCTCACCTTCCGAGGCTTCGTGGGGGACCTGCGCGATCTCCGTCCCGGACGAGGGCCGCATGGGACTATGGGACGAATCCGAAACCGTATCCGCGAAGGGCCGCACAGACCGTGGGTGAGCGACGTGGGTGAGACCCCCGAGTGGGCGCATCCGTCGCCCGCACCGACGCCGCCACCCTCGCAACCACCCCCGCCCTCGCCGTCGCAGCAGCCTTCGCCGTCGCAGCAGCAGCCGCCCTCCGGTTGGCAAAACGGTTCCGGCTGGCAAAACGGCCCCGGTTGGGACGGCGCGCCAGGATGGCAGGGGTACGCGCCGCGGGTCGATTACAAACCGGGCGTCGTGCCGCTACGGCCGCTGTCGGTCGGCGAGATCCTCGACGGCGGGTTCGCGACGATCCGCCGCAATCCGCGGATCGTGTTCGGCAGCGCCTTTGCTCTTGCCGCCGCGTTGGAACTGGTCCGGCTCGGGCTTGGCGCGGCGTTGTCGAACGTCGGCGGTGCGGTCACCTCGAGCCTGCCCAAGGACGACGGCTCGCGCTTGGTCATCACCAGCGGCGGTGTCGCCGCGGTGGTGCTGTCGTACGTGGCGTCGGCGATCTTTTCCGCGTTACTCGCAGGTGTTGCCACCGAGGTGGTCGGCAAGGCCGTGATCGGGCAGCGGGTGGAGGGGCGGGCGGTGCTCGGCTCGGTAGGCCGGCGCTGGTGGCGGTTGGTGTTGGTCAGCATCCTCGCCGGCGCGTTGCCGTTTTTGCCGGTGTTGCTGGTCATCGCCGGCCCGGTCGGGATCCTTCCGGCCATCCCGCTCGGGCTTTATTTGTGGGGCAAGCTGGCGCTGGTCGTGCCGGCGTTCGTGCTCGAGCGCACCGGCGTCGGCGCGGCGATATTCCGGTCGTGGCGGCTGGTTCGTGGCGCGTTTTGGCGCACGTGGGGGCTGCGCGCGCTGGCGTACTTGATCGTGATGATCGCCGGCGGTGTGCTGTCGATCCCCTTCGGCATCTCGACGTTCCACGATCTCAGCGGCGGAAACTCAGCGTCGGCGGGCTCGATCGCGCTGTCGACCGTCGGCGCGGGCATTGTCTGGATGCTCACCCAACCACTGCTCGCCGCGGCGGTGACGCTCATCTACATCGACCGCCGGATGCGCGCCGAAGGGCTCGACATCCAGCTCAGTCAGGCCGCCCGCCAAGCAGCTAACGCTTCGCAGGTCTCGTGATCCCCGCGCCGCTCACGCCGCTGGTGCTGATCGCCGCCGCTCCCCCACCGCCGATCTCCGGCGACGACGCGCGTCATGCCGCGCAGTTGGAGTTGTCGAAGCCCGCCTATCACCACGGCGACCCGTCGATCGCGCAGCGCGTCATTCAATGGGTGTTGCATCGCATCGGCGACGCGCTGACCAGCGCGGCCCGGCACTCGCCTGGCAAGGGCGTCGGACTCTTCCTCATCGTGTTGTTGCTCGTGCTGATCGTCGCGGCCCTCGCCGTCGGGGTCGGTCGGGTTCGTCGCACGGCACATGCCGCGGCCGGTGAGATTTTCGGCGAGACGCAGCGCAATGCCGCCGACCATCGGGCGCTTGCTCGCGACTTCGCCGCCCGCGCCCGCTACGCCGAGGCCATCCGCGAATGGCTGCGCGCGACCACGAGAGAATTAGAAGAGCGAGGCGTGCTCGACCCGCGACCCGGACGAACGGCCGCCGAACTGTGCGTCGAGGCGGCACGTTCGCTCCCCGGCATCGCCGACGACCTGCGCCGGGCGTCGTCCATCTTCGAAAAGGTCTGGTACGGCGGCAAAATCGCCACATCGGACGACGAAGAAGCGTTGCGTCGACTTGATGAGCTGGTTGCTGGCGGCCATCGCGCCCTTGCGGCGCCGCGATGACAGCTACGGCGACTGCTGTCGACGACTCCACAGCCACCGCCGCGGGCACGTCGTCCGATCTTTCGGTTCGGCAGCGCTGGCGACGCTATCGCGTCATCGCTGGGGTGGCCGCGTTCGGCATCGTGGCCGCAGTCGTGGTGGGCGCGCTCAGTTCGGGCGCTAACAACGGCGACCTGGATCCTCGGTCGTTTCGGCCGGACGGAACACATGCCCTCGCGGCCCTGCTTGGCCAACGCGGGGTGACCGTCGACGTCGAGACATCGGTGGGCGCCGCTGTTTCACAGGCTGGCGCCGGAACGACGTTGGTTTTGTCGCACCCCGACAGACTTGATGACGCCGCGTTGGCGAAGGTCAGCGCAAGCTCGGGCGACCTGGTCGTGCTCGAAGCCGGACCGCTGGAACTCGGCGGTCTCAACCTCGGTGTCGTGCCCGGTGGAGACGCGTCCGATTTGCCGTCGGCCTCGGTGAGTCCGAGCTGCGCATTGCCGGCCGCCACCGCCGCCGGTCCGGTCGCCACCGGCCACTACTCGTACCGCACTCCTGACGGCGGTGTCGGCTGCTACCCGTTGGTCGACGGGTACGCCGTCGTCACGTTCAAGCAAAACGACCGGCAGGTGACACTGATCGGTGACGCGACGCCATTCACCAACGGTGAGATCGCGGACGCCGGAAACGCCGCGATCGCGCTGAATTTGCTGTCGCCGCAGCCAAAGTTGGTGTGGCTTATGCCAGCAGTGGTCGCGGACGCCGACTCAACCGGTCGATCATCACTCACGAGCCTGCTGCCTGACCGCCTCAAGTGGGCCGTGCTCCAGTTGGCGATTGCCGTTGTGCTCTTAGCAATTTGGCGAGCGCGCCGGCTCGGCCGACTCGTGCCTGAGGACTTACCGGTGGTCGTTCGTCAGGCCGAAACCGTGGTCGGCCGGGCCCGGCTTTACCGACGGGCACGGGCCCGCGATCGGGCGGCAGCCGCATTGCAATCGTCCACCCGCGCCTCCTTGGCTGGCCGGCTTGGCATGGTGGCGGGCGGCCCGGCGTCGTCCGGGAAAGATGTTCTGATCGAGCGGATTGCGGCGCGCACGACCCGTGACGCGCGCGAGGTGGAGTCGCTGCTGTACGGTTCGGCGCCGGCCGACGACGGCGAGTTGGTGTGGCTCGCGCAACGGCTGGCGGCCCTTGAGCAGGAGGTCATCGGGTGACAGAGGGCATCGTCGACTCGGCTAGCGCGACCCAGGTCGAGCAATCACGGCAGGCGTTCGTCGCGGTGCGGGCCGAGATCGCGAAGGCCGTCGTGGGCCAAGACTCAGTGGTGAGCGGAGTCGTGGTCGCGTTACTCGCCGACGGGCATGTGCTGCTTGAAGGTGTGCCGGGCGTCGCGAAAACACTGCTGGTGCGCTCGTTGGCCGCCGCCCTGTCACTGGACGCGAAGCGGGTGCAGTTCACGCCTGACTTGATGCCGGGAGACGTCACCGGATCGCTGGTGTACGACTCGCGGACGTCGGAGTTCACCTTCCGCCAAGGTCCGGTGTTCACCAACCTCTTGCTGGCGGATGAGATCAACCGCACGCCACCGAAGACGCAGGCCGCGCTGCTTGAGGCGATGGAGGAACGCCAGGTTTCGGTTGAGGGCGCGCCGCATCACCTGCCGGCGCCGTTCATGGTGATCGCCACCCAAAACCCGGTCGAATACGAAGGCACCTATCCGTTGCCGGAAGCGCAACTCGACCGGTTCTTGCTGAAGCTCAACGTGCCGCTACCGGGCCGCACCGACGAAGTCGGCATGCTCAGCCGCCACGCGTCGGGCTTTGACCCGCGCGACTTATCCGGCTTGCGCGCAGTCGCCGACGCCGCTGACGTCGCCGCCGGACGGGCCGCGGTCGCGCGAGTCACGGTGACCCCTGAGGTGCTCGGTTACATCGTCGACCTGTGCCGCGCGACACGAGAGTCGCCGTCCGTCTCTCTTGGCGCCTCACCACGCGGCGCCACGGCGTTGCTGCGCACCGCACGCGCATGGGCGTGGTTGTCGGGTCGCGACTACGTGACGCCGGACGACGTGAAAGCCCTTGCCCGGCCGACGTTGCGACACCGGCTTGGACTTCGCGCGGAGGCCGAACTCGAAGGCGCGACCGTCGACGCGGTGCTGGAAGGCGTGCTCGCGTCGGTGCCCGCGCCACGGTGACTGCGCCATGGCACTGACGGCCCGAGCAGCTCTTGTCGCGTTGTGCGGCGTGCTTCTGGTGTTTGTCGCGCCCCTCGGCGGGCTGATGGTGCTTTTCGTCGAAGGCCTGCTGCTGCTCGGGATCGTGTTCGACTTGATGCTCGCGGGCAGCGTACGCGCGTTGCATGTGTCTCGATATGGAGACACTGCGCGCCAGCTTGACGAGAGTGTCTCGGTTGGCGTTGTGGTTGTGAACAACGGAACACGCGCGGTTCGCGGCGTGGTGCGCGACGCCTGGCCGCCAAGTGCGCGCGTCAAACCGGCGCGCCAGCGGCTGCAGGTGCCAGCGGGTGAACGGCGCCGTCTTCCCGCCGCCTTGCAACCCACGCAACGCAAGGAGCTCGTCGCCGACCGAGTGACGGTGCGCAGTGTTGGCCCGTTAGGTTTGGCGGCTCGGCAAGGCTCGCATGTGGCGACGTGGCGAGTGCGGGTGCTGCCGGCCTTTCCCAGTCGCGACAAACTGCCCGAGAAGTTGGCCAAGTTACAGCTACTCGACGGTCGCACCGCCGCCAGAGTCCGCGGTGAGGGAACCGAATTCGACTCGTTGCGCGAGTACGTCGAAGGCGACGACGCGCGATCGATCGACTGGCGGGCGACGGCGCGGCGCTCGACCGTCGTCGTCCGCACCTGGCGGCCCGAACGCGACCGCCGGCTGCTGCTTGTGCTCGACACCGGGCGCACGTCAGCCGCCCGGGTGGGCGACGGCACCCGGCTCGACGTCGCCATCGACGCGGCGTTACTGCTTGGGGCGTTGGCCGCGAAGGCCGGCGACCACGTGTCGGTGCTGTCAGCTGACGCCCGCACGCATGGGTTGTCGGTCGAGGCCGCGTCCGCCGAAAACACGTTGCCTGCGCTCCTTCGCTCGATGGCCGGCCTGCATCCGCAACTCGTCGAGACCGACGCGCACGCCATGGCGGCGACGGTGCTGCGTCGGTCGCGGCAGCGGACGCTTCTCGTGTTGTTCACCTCACTTGATGAGGCGGTGATTCACGAGGGGCTGCTGCCGGTGCTGCCTTCTTTGACCGCACGGCATCTCGTCGTCGTGGCGGCGGTCGCCGATCCCGTGGTGGCCGCGATGACGCACCATCTCGACGACGCCCGGGAGATCTACGACGCAGCCGCCGCGGCCGAGACTTTGGCGGCGACACGGCGGGTGTCGGCGCTGCTGCGACGGCTCGGCGTGGTGGTCGTGTCGACGCTACCCGCAGATTTCGCGGGAGCGGTGGCCGACAGCTACCTCAATCTGAAGGCGGCCGGCCGGCTTTAGCCAGTCGGCCGTCAGTCAGCTGGCCGCGACCGTGCCGCACTTTCTTTTATCGCCTTCCGATAGCGAGCGTCGATCGAACGCAGCGCGTCGATGAGTTCCGGAGCGTCGACGACCTCGAAGTCGGCGTCGAGTAGACCGAGGTAGAGCGCCAGCATCTGCGGGTGGTCTGAGCCCGGTGTGAACGCGCAGCGGTCGTTGCCAAGCGCCTCGACGTCCAACCGAATCGGCAACCGGGCGTGCACATGCTCGGCCGAGGCGTGGACGACGACCCGCGCGCGATAGCGCCAGGCCGACTCGCTGATGTTGCGCGCGACTTGGGTGGCGATCTCATCGTCGGGCGGCAACGGGCGGGCAGCGAAGCGTCGTCCGGTCTTTGCGACCTCGCCCACCCGATCGACGCGAAACGTTCGCCAACCCTCCCGCTCGACGTCGTACCCGAGCAGATACCAACGACCGCGATCGTTCAGCAGCCGGTATGGCTCGACGACGCGGCGGCTATCGGCGCCGGAATGAGCGCGATAGTCGAAATGCGCTCGCTCGTGCTCGCGGGCGGCCGACGCCAACGTTGCGAGCGTCTCGGCGTCGACCCTCGGCCCGGTCGACGGCAATCGAAGGGTGTGCGAGCTCAGTGCGCTGACGCGCTGCCGCAGCCTGGTCGGTAGTACCTGCTGAAGCTTGGCCAGCGCACGCAGCGCGGTCTCCTCAAGGCCGGAAACCGAGCCACTCGCGGCGGTGCGCAGGCCGATCGCGACCGCGACCGCCTCCTCATCGTCGAGCAGCAACGGCGGCAACGCCGCGCCGACGCCGAGTCGGTAGCCGCCTGCCACGCCGGGACGCGCGTCGATTGGGTAGCCCAGGTCGCGCAATCGGCCGACGTCGGCGCGAATCGTGCGGGTCGTGACGCCGAGCCGCTGGGCGAGCTCCTCACTCGTCCAGTCCGGCCGCGCCTGAAGCAGCGACAGCATGCGAAGCAGCCGCCCGGAAGTCTCCAACACTCGTTCATTGTGCCTGACGAACTAGGAAGGAAACGTTCCGCATTGGGTCGTAGCTTTTGCGTCGTCCAAGCAATCGAAGCCAGCAATCGAAGCCAGCAATCGAAGCCAGCTCGAAGCCAAGCTCGAAGCCAGGAGGATCGCGATGAGCAGCCCGACCATCCAGCCATTTCGGATCGAGATCGACGCGGACGACGTGCGGCAACTGCACGCCCGGCTCGACCAAGCCCGCTGGCCGCAAGAACCGGCTGGCGCGGGCGCGGAGCGCGGGATTCCGTCGTCCGAACTGCGCGTTTTTGCCGACCACTGGCGCAGCGGTTACGGCTGGCGGGCGTGGGAGGCCCGGCTAAACAACTATCCGCAGTTCGTCACGGAGATCGACGGGCAGCGAATCCACTTCCTGCATGTCCGCTCCGACCAGCCCGACGCAAAGCCACTGCTGCTGACGCACGGCTATCCGAGCAGTGTCGCCGAGTTTCTCGAGTTGATCGAGCCGCTGGTGCGGCCGGAATCCGGTCAGGCGTTCCACGTCGTCGCGCCGTCGTTGCCGGGCTACGCCTTTTCGACGCCGCTTGGCGGCACCGGTTGGACGATGGATCGCACCGCGCACGCGTGGGTGGAGCTGATGCGGCGTTTGGGCTACCCCCGCTACGGAGTGCACGGCGGTGACGTCGGCGCCGGGGTCTCGGGGCTGGTCGCCGGACTCGATCCCGAACACGTCATCGGAATGCACGTCGTGACCGATCCGATGACCGCTGCGGCGACGGCGACGTTCATACCGGTCATGGCAGACCGGTTGGACGCGAGCGACCCGGTCGACAAGCTCATCCTCGATCGGATCGCCGCCTTTCGAGCAGAGGGTTCCGGATATCTCGCGATCCAAAACAGCCGACCGCAAACCATCGGCTACGGGTTGGCCGACTCCCCGTTGCTGCAACTCGCGTGGATCGTCGAGAAGCACCTGGAGTGGACCGACTTGCCGATCGATCGCGACCAGCTGCTCACCACCGTGAGCCTGTACTGGTTCACCGCAAGTGGCGCCAGCGCGGCCCACACGCTCTATGACCAAGCGCACGCGACCGGCTGGGGGATGCCACCGACCGTGCCTCAGGCCTTTGCGGTCTTCGGCGCGGACGAGACGGTGCGAAAGCTAGTGCCCGCGCCGGCTGACGCGCATTGGTCGGAGTTCGCGCGCGGACTGCACTTTCCGGCGTTGGAGGCGCCCGCCTTGCTCGCGGCGGACCTGCAGGATTTCTTCGGTTCGTTGGAGTAGCAGGCGCAAGCAAGGCGCGCGCCCGGCCGCCGGCCCGGCGAGTGAAGGGTTTGCGCTGCGAATTCGAAGGTTTTTGCAGCCCAAACCCTTCACTCGATGTCCACAGGGCGGCGAACGAAATTCCGCAGCAGCCGCGCGCGCCCAACCGTCAAGCGCTCCAGCGCAGCAACTTGGGGAAATGCTTGAAGCCCCCTTCACCCGACAGCAGGCTCTGCGCGCCGGCATCACCCCCGGGCAGCTCCGCCATCCCCGCTGGACGTCGCGCTTCCGCAGCGTGTACGAGCAGCCCGACCCCGACACCGATCTGTTCTCTGTTTGTCGGGCGCTCTCACTCGCGCTTCCGGACGACGCGGTCTTCAGCCATCTCACCGCCGCAGCATTGCGTCGCTGGTGGTTGCCATATCGCGGGCCACAACGCCCGATCGAAGTCACGGTTCCGCCCGGACGAATGCTCGAACGCAAAGGCGTTCGCTGCATCCGCAGCGAGCTCAGCCCGGACGAGGTTGAGGAAATTGCAGGCCTCCGCGTCACCACTGGGCTGCGCACTTTGCAAGATCTGGCCGTGCAGTGGTCACTCATCGACCTGGTAGTGATGGCCGACTCAGTCCTTCGGCTGGGCGATTGCGAATCGGCGCAGTGGGCGCTCGATAACTGCGTTCCCGGACGACGTGGGGTATGCACCCTGCGGCGCGCCCTGAGTCTGGCCGATCCGCGCAGCGAGTCCGCCATGGAAACCGTGCTGCGCACGGTGATAGTCATTCCTGGGATGCCGGTGCCCACGCCGCAAGCGATCTTGCGTGACGAAGGGGGCGAATGGTTGGCCCGTGTTGACCTGCTCGGTGCCGACGGCAAGAGTGTCTTGGAGTTCGACGGCGCCAACCACGATGAGCCGGCGCGGCACGCCGAAGACACCAGCCGATGGCGGACGCTGCACCGCCACGGATTCCAGGTCTATCCATACACCAAGCGCGACATCTTCTCCGGCGGTCTGCACATCATCGACGACTACGAGACGGCTCTCGGCCTCGCGCCCGATCCCAGGCGAGCACAAGCCTGGCTGACGGAGTGGGAGAAGTCGTCATTCGGACGACGTCGCCGCTCGCCCCGCTACCGCAGCTGACCGCATGACTCCCCTCCCCGCCCGGCCGACCTCCCCGCCCGGCCGACCCTCCGCGCCGAGTGAAGGGTTTGCGCTGCGAATTCTGCCTAATTGACAACGCAAACCCTTCACTCGGCGAAAGACGGGTGGGTCACTCGGCGAAAGACGGGTGGGTCACTCGGCGACAAGACGGGTGGGTCACTCGGCGCAAGACGGGAAAGATTGGCCGGTCACTCGGCGGAAAACGCCGCGACATCGGCGCGCAGCCATTCTTCAATGTCACCGGTCTCGCCGGACCGCGCAGCGCGTCGTCCGAGCCCGAAAATGTAAAAGAGGAACGCGACCTCGACGATCCCGCCAATCGAGATGCGCGCCCATGTCGGTAGCGGCGACGGTGTCACGAACGCTTCGATCAGGCCCGACACCAGCAACACGCCCACCAGACCAAGAGCCACCGCGAACGCCGGCCGGGCTTCGGCGGCGAGCGCATCGGCGCGTCTGCGCGGACCCGGATCGATGATGGTCCAGCCGATACGCAAACCGGTGCCCGCCGCGATGAACACCGCGGTGAGCTCGAGCATGCCGTGCGGAAGAATCAGCGCGAAAAACTCAGGCAGTTTTCCATTGGCGGCAAGGACTCCGCCCGAGACGCCGACATTGACGCAGTTCACCCACAGCAGGTACAGCGTCGGCAAACCGAGGAATACGCCGAGCGCCAAGCTGCCCGCCGCCACCAAGGCGTTGTTCGTCCAGACCCGCGCCGCGAAGTCGGTGGCCGGGTGGGCCGAGTAGTAGTGCTTGAAGTCGTGCTCGACAAGCTGACGGACGGCGTCGGACGGCACCAGGCTGGTGATGACGTGCGGGTGCGTGCCCATCCAGATTCCGAGGGCGAACATCACCGCGATGTTCGCGAACGCAACCGGCACCCACCACCGCGCGCTTCGATACAACGCCGCCGGAAGGGTGATCTTCAGGTAGCGAGCCACATCGGAAAACGACGGATCTCGCGACCCGGTGATGACACCGCGCGCGGCTGCCGTCAAACGGGACAGGTCGGCGATCAAGTGCGCGTCGGGCGACCGCGACTGCACGAGTGACAGATGAGTGGTGGTTCGTTGGTACAACGACACCAGTTCGTCGATCTCCGCGCCGGTCAGCCGCGCCGGACGTTGCGCCCGCCGCACCAGCTGCCGAAGACGCGCCCAGCTGGTCCGATGCGCGGTCACGAACGCGTCGACGTCCATGAACCGGCAGACTAGTGGGCTATGACAGCTGGCGTGGTGACCGGCGAGGCGGTCGCGCTCGACATTCGACTCGCGCATTGGCCGTCGCGGCTGGTCGCGTTCGTCATCGATCTGATCGCTGAGTTCGCCGTTTGGCTGGTGGTCACCCTGCTGCTGGCCCGAATTCTCGACGGCGCCGACAGCGACCTCGCCGCCGCTGTGGTGGTCGTCGCCTTTGTGTTCGTGTTCCTCGGATATCCGATCGCCTTCGAGACACTGTGGCGCGGCCGCACTCTCGGCAAGGCGGCGCTCGGCATCCGGGTGGTTCGAGACGACGGCGCACCGGAGCGGTTCCGGCATGCGTTCGTCCGCGCGGTGCTGATGCCGTTCGAGTTTTGGGGCCCGGCGTTGTTGACCAGCATCATCAACCGACGATCGAAGCGGCTTGGCGATCTACTCGCAGGCACGGTGGTCGTGCAAGAGCGAGTGCCGAGTCGCACGACCGCCCCGGTTTCGATGCCGCCGCCGCTCGTCGAATGGGCGAGGCTGCTCGACCTGTCGCGTTTTCCCGACGACCTAGCCCTGTCGGTGCGGCAATTCCTTGGCCGCCAACATGAATTACGGTCCGAGGCGCGCACCGCGATGGGCAATCAACTGGTGGCGGCGGTCCGGTCAGCCGTCACACCTGATCCCCCACCGGGAACGCCGGGATGGGCCTACCTGTCTGCCGTGCTCGCAGAACGGCGCCGACGCGAAGAAGAACGATGGCGGACGTCGAACACCGCGACGCAGGCGAGGGCGCCGGCGATGGCGCAGCCGTTGCCGCACGTCACGCCGGCCGCGTCAAGCGCACCAGCACCCGCAGCGGCACCCGCACCCCCGCAGCCTGCTCCGCCACCCACGCCGGCGCCGAACCCGCCGCCGTCCGGACCGTTCACTCCCCCGGCCTGACATGTTTCGCCTCGCCTTTGTCGAACCGCGCATCCCGCCCAACACCGGCAATGCGATCCGACTCGCGGCCGCCACCGGCTGCGAGTTGCACCTCGTCGGACCGCTCGCGTTCGACTTCTCCGAACCCAGAGTGCGCCGGGCCGGCCTCGACTATCACGACCTCGCCAGCGTCACGATCCATCGCGACATCGAGGCTGCCTGGCAGGCGTTGCTGCCCGCGCGAGTCTTCGCGTTCACCGGCCGAGCCAATTGTTCTTATTCGGACGTCGAATACGCGCCCGGGGACGTCTTGATGTTCGGCACCGAGGCGACCGGCTTGCCCGACGCGGTACTCAAGGATCGGCGCGTCACTGAGTTAGTGCGCATTCCGATGCTGCCGGGATTACGTTCACTCAACCTTTCGAACGCGGCATCAATCGCGCTTTATGAGGCCTGGCGGCAGAACGGCTTCGCCGACAGCGCCGACGTGGCCGGCGTCTTCACCTGAGCTCGAGGATCGAGTCGACGTCGCTGATCAGCAACTCCCGGTCGTCGTCCTCGGCGATCGGAACCTCACGCGCGCGATCAGCCCACAGCTTCGCCTCCTCGGCGTCGCCACCGACGGCATAGGCACGAGCCATCGCCTCGTAGCAAAACGCGAGGTCGAAGTCGGCAAGCTGGTTTGCCTCACATATCTCAAGCGCGCGTTTCGCGTGGTGCAGCGCAGGCTCGAACCGTCGCAGCGTCGCGTACACGCGCGAGCACTGCCATTCGCCTCGGACGACGTTCACCGCCGTCCCGACTTGTGACCAGTGCAAACACGAGGCGTGCGCCATGTGTGTCATCCGCGCGTCGTCGTCCGGCGTTCTGGCTGTCTTTTCAAGCAGTGCCCAGACGTCGTTGAACAAGCCCTTGGCGAGGGCGCGCTCGGTGTCGGCGTCGAGCACGTTGGCGCTGGAAGCACGCGCGGCCATCGATTGCCATCCTTTCGCGATCACCTGGTCAGTGCCGTGCAATTTGAGCTGGACGTCGGTCAGCTCGGCCTCTAGCCGCACCCGATGTGCGCGCAGCACATCAGCGACCACGTCGGCGTCTGGCGCGGGGCCGAGCGACTTGATGCGGTCGAGCGGCACCCCTAGGTCGCGCAACACCCGCACCAACGTGGCGAACGGCACCTGCTCGCCCGTGTACCTGCGATAGCCGGTGACGCGGTCGACCTCAGCGGGCGCCAAGAGACCTAGCCGGTCGTAGTGCCGCAGCGCCTTGGCGGTCAACCCGCTGCGGCGTGCGAGCTCACCGACCGTGAGCAGCCCGTCGACGTCCACGCAACGAACGGTAGATCCTTGCCGCGCGGCAAGGTCAACAGGCGTCACCGCCGGACCATTCTCACTCCCCGCCGAGTGAAGGGTTTGCGCGGGAAGATTAGCCGAAATAGCAGCGCAAACCCTTCACTCGGCGAGCTGGTCGGGCGGCGACGGACGCCGGGCGGGCTAGTGCGACTCGCGGCGAACCTCGTCGCCGCTTGCCCCGACCAAGAAATCGAGGTCGGCCCCGGTGTCGGCCTGCAGGACGTGGTCGACGTACAGCTGCTCCCACCCGCGCAAGGGCGCCGCGTAACCGGCGTGCGTGGCGGGCGTTCGAGTGCGCAACTCGGCCTCGGGCAAATCGATGTCGAGCCGACGCGCGTCGACGTCGAGCACGATTGGATCGCCGGTGCGCACGATCCCGAGCGGGCCACCGGCCGCGGCCTCGGGGGAAACGTGCAAAACCACTGTGCCGTAGGCGGTTCCGCTCATGCGCGCGTCGCTGATCCGCACCATGTCGCGCACACCCTGCTCGAGTAGCTTTTCCGGTAGCGGCAGGTTGCCGACCTCGGGCATTCCGGGATATCCCTTCGGGCCGCAGCCGCGCAACACGAGCACGCTGTCGGCGTCGACATCGAGCGACGGGTCGTCAAGCTGCGCCCGCGCATCCTCGATGCTGTCGAAAACGACCGCCCGACCGCGATGCTGCAGCAGCGACGCGGTGGCAGCGGCCGGCTTGATTACAGCGCCATCTGGGCACAGATTTCCGCGCAGCACGGCGATTCCAGCCTCACCAAGCAACGGCGTCGCACGGCGCCGAATGACTTCCTCGTCGTAGATCTCTGCGTCGTCGAGGTATTCGACGAGCGGTTTGCCGGTGACCGTGATCGGAGCCGGGTCGAGCAGGTCGCGCACCTCGCGCAGCGCGGCGAGCAACCCGCCGGCGCGGAATAGGTCGTCCATCAGATGTCTGCCAGCTGGCAACAGGTCGACGAGCAACGGCACGTGCGACCCGATGCGGTCAAAGTCGTCCAGCGAAAGCGGGACGCCGAGCCGGCCGGCGATCGCCAACAGGTGCACGATCGCGTTTGTGGAGCCGCCGATGACTGACAGCATCACGATCGCGTTGGCGAACGAGCCGAAGGTCATCACGTCGCTCGGACGTCGTCCCGCGTCAACCAGCTCGACAATCCGCTTCCCCGCCTCATGCGAGCGCTCGAGCAACCGGCTGTCAGGTGCCGGAATCCCCGCCATGCCAGGCAAAGTCATGCCCAGCGCCTCCGCCATGCAAGCCATGGTCGAGGCGGTGCCCATTGTGTTGCAGTGCCCGCGGCTGCGGATCATCGACGACTCGGCGTCGAGAAAGCGCTGCCGGCTAAGGGTTCCTGCCCGAACCTCTTCGCTCAGCCGCCACACGTCGGTGCCGCAGCCTAGCGGCACGCCGCGAAAATGCCCGGTCAGCATCGGCCCGCCTGGCACGACCAGCGCGGGCAAGTTCACCGAGGCCGCAGCCATCAGCAGAGCCGGGATCGTTTTGTCGCAACCACCGAGCAACACGACGCCGTCGATCGGATTGGCGCGGATCATCTCCTCGATCGACATCGCCGCGAGATTGCGAAACAGCATCGCGGTCGGCCGCATCTGGGTCTCGCCCATCGACATCACCGGCATGTCGAGCGGCACGCCACCCGCTTCCCAGATGCCGGCCTCGACGCTCTTCGCGACGTCCGTCAAGTGCATGTTGCACGGCGCGAGGTCGGACGCGGTGTTGGCGATCGCGATGTGCGGACGACCCTCGAACGCGTCGCTCGGCAAGCCGCGGCGCATCCAGGCGCGGTGAATGAACGCGTTTCGATCGTCGCCCGCATACCAGATCTGGCTACGCCGACCTCGAGTCGCCTCCGGTGCCATCCACGCCCCTCACCTCGTTTGCCCCGCCATGATCTCACTGCTCGCACGACTAGCGTCGGATGACCGTGTCAGGACCGTCTTCTCGCGACGCACGGCTACCCCGGCCGTGATCATGCAAATAAGAGCGACGCCGAGGGGCCGACGTCGCGCCTATTTGCATGATCACCGCGCGGGTCACCGAGGCGGCCCGGAGGGCAGGCCATGATGTCATCGTGCGCGCCTTCGTCATCACCGGACCAAAGCAAGCCGGCGTCGTCGACGTCGAGCCCCCAACGCCAGAACGCGGGCAGGTGGTCGTCGACGTCGAGCGGGTCGGCGTGTGCGGCACCGACATGGAACTTTTCGCCGGCAGCATGCCCTACCTCCTCGAGGGTCATGAGAAATTCCCGTTGCGCCCGGGCCACGAATGGGCCGGCACGGTCAGTGCAATCGGCCCGGACGTCGACGAGGCGTGGCTTGGCGCGCGAGTCACGGGCGACACGATGCTCGGCTGTGGGGAGTGCGCGCGGTGCCTGCGCGGTCGCCACCATGTCTGCGAGAACCGTTACGAGATCGGCATTCGCGGCGGTTGGCCCGGCGCGCTGGCCGAGCAATTGCTGGTGCCCGTGACGGCGCTGCACCGGTTGCCAGAAACGATGTCGTGGACGACGGGGGCTCTCGTCGAGCCGGCGGGTTGCGCGCTACGCGCGGTCGACGCCGCGAACATCAGCGCGGGCAACCGCGTCTGCGTGTGGGGCCCCGGAACGCTCGGCCTCCTGATCCTGCAGTTCGCGACCGCTCGCGGCACTCTCGTTGATGTCGTGGGAATCGACAGCCCGCGCCTGTCGCTGGCCCGAGAGCTCGGCGCACACGCGACGATCCTGCACAACGACCTGCGCGACGACGTCCGCTATGCAGCGGTGATCGACGCCAG
>JAICYF010000192.1 GCA_025934355.1 Acidothermaceae bacterium | reverse complement strand
GGCCATCTCGGCGTCGTCAAGCTGCTCGGCGAGTCGTCGATCGGCGCCGGCACCCGCCGCGTCGAGGCGCTGGTCGGCGCCGACGCCTACAAGTTCCTGGCCCGCGAGGCCGTTCTCGTCTCGCAGCTGGCCGAGCAGCTCAAGGCGCCGCGCGAGGAGCTGCCCGACCGGGTCGAGGCCTTGGTGGCCCGGCTGCGCGACGCCGAGAAGGAGCTGGAGAAGCTGCGGGCCGACCAGGTGCTCGCCGCGGCCGGTGGGCTGGCGGCCGGCGCGGTCGATGTCGGCGGCGTCGCCGTCGTCGTCCAGCGGGTGGCCGACGGCGTCAGTGCTGACGACTTGCGCAAGCTGGTGCTTGACGTGCGCGGCCGGTTGACCGGCACCGCCGTCGTGCTGTTGTCAGTGACGAACGGGCGTCCGCTCGTGGTGGCCGCGGTCGACGACACCGGGACGGGGCGCGGGCTCAAAGCCGGCCAGTTGGTCGGGGTCGCGGCACGCGCGCTCGGCGGTGGTGGCGGCGGCCGCGACGACATCGCGCAAGGCGGCGGCGTCAAAGCCGATGCCGCCGACGACGCGCTCGCGGCAGTGCTCGACGCGATCCGCGGCGCGCTCGCCGGCGGGTGAGCGGGTTGCGCGCGGGCGTACGCCTCGGCGTCGACGTCGGCAGCGTGCGGGTGGGCGTCGCGAGCTGCGATCCCGCCGGCGTGCTCGCCTCGCCCGTCGAAACGGTTCCGCGCGATCCACGAGGCGACGCCGACCTGCGTCGGATCGCCGAGCTGGCGGCCGACCGCGAGGTGGTCGAGATCGTCGTGGGCCTGCCGATTTCGCTGTCTGGCAAGCCTGGGACCGCGGCCGCGACGGCGTCCGATTACGCGACTCGGCTGGCCGCGATCGCCACGCCGACCCCGGTGCGGCTGGTCGACGAGCGGCTTTCAACGGTGAGCGCGCACGGCAATCTGGCCAGCGCCGGGTTAGGCTCGCGGGCGCGGCGTGCCGTCGTCGATCAGGCGGCGGCTGTCATCATCCTGCAGAGCGCGCTCGACACCGAACGCGCGACCGGTCGGCCGCCGGGCGAGCTCGTGAAGGGAGATGTCTCATGACTGACATCTTCGATCTCGGGCTCAGCCACCAGCCCTCCAAGCCGCCCATCCATCGCCGGTTCCTGCAGTTGCCCGCGGTCGCCGTTTCGCTGCTCGTGTTCGTCGGGATCGCCTTCGGCGGCGTCGAGCTGGCCGGCAAATACCTCAAGCCCACGGCGTCCAACGACTACACCGGCGACGGCACAAGCGTGGTGCAGGTCGAGGTGGCGCCGGGCGACACGTCGTCCGACATCGCCAAGACGTTGGTCACGGCCGGCGTGGTGAAAACGACGACCGCGTTCGTCGACGCCGCGCAAGACGACCCGAAGTCGCGCGACATTCAACCTGGCACGTACCAGCTCAAGCTGCAGATGTCCGCGATCAGCGCGCTTGGCCTGCTCGAGGACCCGACGTCGTTGGTCGGCGGCCGGCTCACCGTCCCCGAGGGAACCAAGCTGGCGAAGCTGAAGCAGCTGATCACGTCGAAGAGCCAGATCAAGGCGGCTGACGTCGACGCCGCGCTCGCCGATCTCAAGACGCTCGGGCTGCCCGACTACGCGGCTGGCAAGCCGGAGGGCTTCCTCTTCCCGGCGACGTACAACATCACCAGCTCCACCACCGCCGCCCAACTGCTCGGCCAGATGGTCAGCCGCTACAAGCAGGTGGCGAACTCCATCGCGCTGGAGGCGGGCGCGAAGAAGCTCGGATTGAGTCCGTACCAGGTGGTGACGATCGCAAGCCTGATCGAGGCAGAGGTCAAGAGACCGCAGGACTACGCGCAGGTCGCCGAGGTGATCATCAACCGGCTGCACCGCGGGATGAAACTCGAGCTCGACTCGACGGTGAACTACGCGCTCGGTACGACCAAGCCGCTGCTCAGTCAAAGCGACCTTAAGGTCGAGTCGGCGTACAACACCTACCTGCACACCGGACTGCCGCCGACGCCGATCGACTCGCCTGGCCAGGCGGCGCTTCAGGCCGCGCTGAACCCGGCGGCGGGAAACATGATCTACTTCGTCACCGTCGACCCCGTCACCGGCGAGACGCTGTTCACCAACTCGCTGAGTCAGTTCAACAAGTGGAAGGTCGACGCGCAGAAGAAGTTCAACGCGGCTGCCTCGTCGGCGGCGGCCAGCGCGGCGCCGTGAGCGACGCGGTGAGCGACGCCGTGAGCCACAGGGTGGACGACGTTCACACCAACCGTCGGGCCGCCGTCCTCGGAGCGCCCATTGCGCACTCGCTGTCGCCGGTGCTGCACCGCGCGGCGTACGCCGAACTCGGCCTGAGCTGGACGTACGAGGCCATCGAATGCGACACCGGCCGGTTGCCCGACGTGCTTGACAGCGCGGACGACGCATTCGTCGGTCTCTCGTTGACCATGCCGCTCAAGCGCGCGGTGTTGCCCTTGGGTGACGAGCTGTCGCCGTTGGCGGTCGCGGTCGGCGCGGCGAACACGGTGACCTTCGAAGGCGTCGGCCCGTTCCGTCGCCGGCGGGTCGACAACACCGACGTCGGAGGCATGACGGGCGCCATCCGGGACGTCGGCGGGATCGAGGGGCCGGTGGCAATCCTGGGCGCCGGCGGAACTGCGGCGGCGGCGCTGGCCGTCGTCCGGGAGCTCGGTGTTGACCAGGCGGACGTCGTGGTGCGCGACCGCAGCCGCGCGTTCCAACTGCTCGCCGCGGCCGACCGGATAGGTGTGGCGGTGTCGCTGGCCGACTGGCCGGGCGCCGACGTCGTCGCGCGGGCCGCGCTGGTGATCTCCACCGTTCCGGCCGGCGCGGCGGATTCACTCGGCGGGGCGATACGCGCGGGGCAGCTGCTTTTCGACGTCCTGTATGACCCGTGGCCGACGCCGCTGGCGCGCGCGGCTGAAGCCGCTGGCGCCCGGGTGATCGGCGGGCTCGAGCTGGTGGTGCGACAGGCCGCGCTGCAGATCGAAATCTGGTCTGGGCTCCGGCTTTCCGGCGCAACGGTCGGCGCGATGCGCGCGGCCGGCGAGGCAGTGTTGCGGGAGCGGGCCAGCGGTTCCGCCGGTTAGGCCAATCGGACGAAAAATCTGCCGGTTTGGAGCGTCCTCGAACGCGGCGCTCGCCTCAAGCAGACGGCCTAGCCCGCCGAAGGGATTAAGCGGAAGACCCGCGAAATGTCGCGCGCGCCAGGTTCCCCCGAGAGAGGTGCTCGATGTCCGTGCAGCCGCAAGAGTCCGCGAGCCGCGCCGGTCGGTTGGATCGGATTCTGCGAGATTTGCTGCATCAGACGCCCGGGGTCGAAGCGGCCGCCGTCGTTTCTTTCGACGGACTGCCGATGGCCTCCGCCCTTCCCTCCGACATGGACGAGGACCGCGTCGCCGCGATGAGCGCCGCGCTGCTGTCGCTCGCCGAGCGGGCAGCGCAAGGACTCGGCCGCGGTGACCTCTCCCAGGTCTACATCGAAGGCGAGCACGGCACGGTCTTCCTCGTCTCCGCGCAAGACGAGGGCGTGCTGATCGCCGTCACCTCCGCGGGCGCGAAGGTCGGCATGATGCTGTACGAGGTGAAACTGGCCGCCAACCGCGTTGGCGAGGTGCTGCACGGCCCCGCGCCGCTGCCCGCGCCGCTGCCGGCGAACGTGACCCGCGACTATCTCGACGAGCACACCGAGCACACCGAGCACCCCGCGCCTGCGGCCGCTCCGGCGCCGGTCGCCGCCGAGCCTTCGCCGACCGCGCCGGCCACGGTGGCGGCGCCGACCACGGTGGCCGAGGTTGCGGCGACGTACACGTCGTCCTACCCCGAAGCGGCGTACAGCGAGGGTTACCCGGACGCGGCGTACGCCGAGGCGACTTACCCCGAGGCGACTTACCCCGACCCGACTTACCCCGAGGCGAGCCCGGCGGCTGCCGAGTCTTACGCCGATGGATTTGCCACCGATGTCGGTCCGGCGGCCGCTGCTGAGCCTGCCTACGCCGGGTATTACGCGCCGTCGGCGGCGTCAGCCGCCGCGTCGTCCGAGATCGCTGGCGTTGAACAACCGGAACCCGCGACGGAACCGGCGTCCTGGTCGTCATACGCGCCGACCGGCAGCGTGCTGCCGAGCGAGCGTAGTTCCTGGAGTTAATCGGGCTGACGAAACCAACCGACAACTCACACGCGACCGGATGAGGTAGGACCGTGAAACTTGAAGGCTCGCTAGACGCCTTCAGCCTTCCGGACATCTTCCAGCTCCTCAGCTTTACGAAGAAGTCAGGCGGGCTGCACCTGCGGCGTGCCGCGACGCACGGCTGCGTCTACTTCCGCGATGGCGCCGTCACAAGCGCCACATCGGACGACGGGCGGCAGGCGTTGGCGCGCCGGCTGGTCGGAAGCTCCGCGGTGAGCGAAGACGCGCTGTCAGCGGCGGTTGAACGCGCGGCGTCGGAAGGCGTTGGCATCGGACGCGCGTTGTCGGACGCGTCGGCGCTTGACGCCGAGCTGCTGCGCGCGATGGTTGCCGAGCAGGCCGTTGACGCGGTGTTCGACTTCCTGCGTTGGGCTGACGGCGATTTCTCGTTCACCATCGACGAGCCGTCGCCGGACGACGTCGGTGTTGCCGTCAGCGTCGAGGATTTGGTTAACGACGCGAAGAGTCGGCTGGAGCCGTGGGAGCACGCCTGCCAGGTGATTCCTTCACCTGACACGGTCTTGGTTGTGCCTGTTTCGGTGAACGACGACCCGCAGTTGTCAAAGGGGGAGTGGGCGCTGCTCGCGTTGGTCGATGGACGACGCACGGTGGCCGATCTCGTTTCCCTTGCTGGGCGCGGCGATTTCGCCGTCGTCTCCGCACTGGCGGCGATGGTCGAACGCGGACTGCTCGCCGTTCGCTCCGACGATTCGGCAGAGGGCGTCGCGGGGCTCGCTCGCCGTCACGCGTTGTTGGCCCGGTTAGAGACGGGATTGCCCGCGGCTGTGGCGGCCGAGCGTGAGCCCGAGCCAGCCCCCGTTGAGCAAAAGCCCGCGCCTGCCGCGACATTCGCGTCGGCGCCCGCCGCACCGGTCGACGAGCCAGCCCCGGCCGACGAGTCGTTGTTCGCCGGCGTGACCAATGCGGAAGTGTCGTCGACGTCGACGGTCGCGTCGGTGCTCGCCGCCGCGACCAAGCCATCGGACGACGCTGCGCCGAGGCTTGTCGCCGACACCCGCGG
>JAICYF010000138.1 GCA_025934355.1 Acidothermaceae bacterium | reverse complement strand
CCGGAGTCGTGGCGCTTGCCTTTGTCGGTGTCCTTGTCCTTCTGCGACTGGGCTTCGACCTGCTTGGCCAGCTTCACCAGGTCAGCTTGGGCGCCCGGCTGGCAGTTCGCGCCGCTCTTCGGCAGGCAGCAAACCGCGGCCGGGTACGCCTTGATCGCCGACTTGAGCGCGCTTTCGCTCACGCCGATCTGACGGGCCGCGCTGCTGATCTCAGCGGACGTGAAGGTGCCGCACGTCGGCTTCGTGGGAGTCGGCGACGGCTTGGGCGTGGGGCTCGGCGTCGGCGACTTGCTCGGCGGCGAGGTGTGCGGCTGGGACGGCGTCGGGGAGGTGGACGGGCTGGCCGACGGCGGCTGTGTGGCCGACTGGGTCGGTTCGGCCGGCGTCGTGATCGGGCCGGGGTTGTCGACCACCACGACCTGCGGCGGCTCGGTTGGCGGCGTCGAGGTGGCGGACGGCGTCGCGGACGGTGTGGCCGGCGGTGTGACGGAGGGCGTGACGGACGGCGTGGGGCTTTGGGACCCGGAGTGGCCCGGCTTGCTCGACGCGGAGGCGGAACTCTTCGGGACCACGATCAGCGGGGTGGTGCCCGGCTTGCCGCCGAGGATGAAGCCGTCGTTGGGCTGGCCGGACGCCGCGTGCTGCGGCGTGGGGGAGATCGCGTTCGACCCGATCACGACGACGGTCGCGGTGGCGGCAGAGGTGACGCCGGCGAGCAACGCCGCGGTGACCACGGTCTTGGTGGAGGTCGCGGCAAGCGCAGAGGGCAGCTTGAGCAGCGCCAGGAGCTTCATTGGCGGTCACCTCCCCGTGGGCCGTTCGGACGAGTCCATGGTTCTCGCTGACTACCCTATACGGAACGTGCGCAATCAGTCACTCAGAGTCGCAGCTGCGTCTGAATGGCCTAATCACAGTCTTCGCATCGGCACAAATCGGCCAAAGCATGAGTGGCGGTTAGGGCCCCGGAGGCTCACCGGAAGCTCATTGCTGTGGACGACTTCAGGGTTGGCCAGCGTGAAGGCCGCGTCCCGTCTATACCCGGGCGCGGGGGGAGGTCCACGAGCCGTGCCAGCTGCAGCCTAAGGAGCGGAAGCGGGCATTTGCATGACCGACGCGGGGGATCTTTCGGCTAGCCCAAAGAGCGCTTCGCGACGTCCAAGAAAAGATCGTTTGCCTCGGGCTCGCCGATCGTGACGCGGGTGCCCTCGCCGGAGAAGGGCCGGACGACGACGCCGGCGGCCTCGCAGGCGGCCGCGAACGCGTCGGTCTGGTTGCCGGTCGGCAGCCAGACGAAGTTGGCCTGGGTCTCCGGAACCGGCCAGCCCACGTCGCGCAACGTCTCGACGACGCGGGTTCGCTCGGCGACGGTCGCATCGACCCGCTCGAGCAACTCCTTCTCCGCTTCGGGACGCAGGGACGCGACCGCGGCGGCCTGCGCGATCGCGCTCACCGAGAACGGCACATTGGTGATCCGGAACGAGTCGGCGACCGGCTCATGGGCGACGGCGTATCCGACGCGAAGACCGGCCAGGCCGTACGCCTTGGAGAACGTGCGGAGCACCGCGACATTTGAGCGGTCGCGATACAACGAGACGCCGTCGGGCACCTCGGGGTCGCGGATGAACTCGCGGTAGGCCTCGTCGAGCACCACCAGGCAATCGCCTGGCACCTTGTCGAGGAACGCCTCCAGCGCGGCGCGCCGCACCGCGGTGCCGGTGGGGTTGTTCGGGTTGCAGACGAAGACCACCCGGGTGTGGGGGGTGATCGCCTCGGCCATCGCGGCGAGGTCGTGCGCGGACGTCGCGGTCAGCGGCACTCGCACGCTCGCCGCGCCGGAAACCTGGACGATGATCGGGTAGGCCTCGAACGACCGCCAGGCGTAGAGCACCTCGTCGCCGGGCCCGGCGAACGCCTCGACGATCTGGGTCGCGACTCCGACCGACCCACAACCGACCACGACGTGCTCGGCTGGCACCTGCAGCGACTCGGCGAGCGCCTCGACGACGGGGGTCGCGGCGAGGTCGGGGTAGCGGTTGGTCTGCTGGGCGGCCTCGGCGATCGCGGACAGCACGGTGGGCAGCGGCGGGTACGGTGACTCGTTCGACGACAGCTTGAAGACCCGCTGGCCGGCGGCGCCGCGTCGTCCGGGTTTATAGGTCGGCACGCCGCGCAGATCGGCGCGAGGGACTGGGCCAGTCGAGACGCTCATGCTCGAACACTAACGCGAGGCGAGCCGGCCGCCTTCGAGCGCGAGCCGCGCCCCGAAGGCGATGAACACGCCGGCCGTAATGCGGTCGAGCCACCGCTTGACCGCTCCCTTGGTCAGCAGCCGGCGAACCCGCGTCGTGGTCGCCGTAAGAACGCCGAACCACGCGATGCCCTCGAGCGCGTGGATTGACGCGAGCAGCAATGAGAAGGCGAACACCGGCGCGTGCCTGGGCACGAACTGCGGAAGCAGCGTGATGTAAAAGACGCCGACCTTCGGGTTGAGCAGGTTGGTCAGCAGCCCGGTTCGAAACGCGTCGAAGCCGGACGACGATTGGCCGGGCGACCAGCCAACACCGTCCGACGCTTTGTGCGGTGTCGCCGTCTTGCGGGAGTGCCACAGCAACCGGACGCCGACGAAGGTCAGGTACGCGGCGCCGGCGATGCGGAGGATGTCGTAGGCGGCTTGCGACGCGACCAAGACGGCGGTGACGCCAGCGGCGCTTGCGGTCGCCCAGACGAGAGTGCCGAGGCAGACGCCGAGTCCGCCGACCATGCCGACGCGCGGGCCGCTCGCGATCGACGTCCGGACGACGAACATCGTGTCGAGGCCCGGCGTGATGGTGAGCAACGCGGCGGCGGCGGCGAACGCGAGTGCGGCGGCGAGCACGGTTTGACTCTAGGTCTTGGCGCGGGTCGGCTTCTTCTGCTTTTCGTGCCGCATCACCGCGCGGGTGTCGCTCGGTCGCCTGAGTAAGGCGAACCCCGCGCGCTCGAATTGGCCGACCGTGCCGTGGTAGATGCCCACGGCGCCAACCCACTTGCGCGCGACGTCGACCGGATAGCCCTCGACCGCGGTGGCGCCGTTCGCGTACGCGTGGTCGAGCGCGCCTCGCAGGAGGTGGTCGGCGATGCCCTTGCCGCGGTGCTGCTTCGGCGTCCAGAAACACACGACCGACCACACGTCGCCGTCCGGGTCTGGTTCGGGGGCGCGGAGCAGCCGGGAGTTCTGCACGCGGACGTACTGCACCCGCGGCGCGACGGAGACCCAGCCGACCGGTTCGTCGCCTTGATAGGCGAGCAGCCCAGGGGTCGCGCCTTCGAGGGTGAGCCGTTTGAGCAGCTGATGGTTCGCGCCGTCGCGGCAGCCCGCCTCGAACTGCTTGGAGGTGACGCGGAAGAACGCGCACCAGCAGTTGCTGTACGCGCCGCTTGGCCCGAAGAACGCCTCGAGGTCCGGCCACCGGTCGGGCGCCGCGGGGCGGACGGTGATCTCGTCGTCTCGCGCCATGGCCCCGAGTCTGCACCGCGGCGGCGACAGCGTGCGCGTAGCCGGTACCCTGCTCCAGTACTACTGGAGGCTTCGCCTAGTCCGGTCTATGGCGCCGCACTGCTAATGCGGTTGGGGTTAATCGCCCCTCCCGGGTTCAAATCCCGGAGCCTCCGCCCTGTTTCGACCCGTCGGCTGTCTTGGTTGAGGGGAGCTGATCGAGCTGGCCACCGTCCGGGTGCGGGTCGGCTCGCGGGTCGGCTTGCACGCTCGGCCGGCCGCTGTGTTCGTGCAGGCGGTCGTCGCGTCAGGGTTGCCGGTCTTCATCTCCAAGCCGGACGACGCGGGTGTCGGCGCGAGTCCTGTCGACGCGCGGAGCATCCTCGCCGTCCTGGCCCTTGATGTCGGCTGCGGCGACGAAGTGGAGTTGGTCACGGACGGCGACAACGCCGCTGACGCGCTGGCGTCGTTGGCCGCCTTGTTGGCCGCTCGCTGAGGGCGACTTTCGGTCTCTTCCGGCCTGTTGGGCACGTAAAGTTACGCGGATGACCGGGGCATCTTCGACTGCGAGCACAGCGGGTTCGGCCGGCCCGGCCGGTTCGGCGAAGGGGCTCGACGACGCCGTCTTAAAGGTCGCCGGCGTGGTCGTGCTCGGCGCGATCATGTCGATCCTCGACATCACCGTGGTGAGCGTCGCGCTGCCGACGTTCCAGACCGTCTTCAAGACCAACTACGCGAACGTCGCGTGGACGATGACGGGCTACACGCTCGCGCTCGCGACGGTGATTCCGCTGTCAGGGTGGGCAGCGGATAGGTACGGCACCAAGCGGCTGTACATGACGGCGCTGTTTCTGTTCATCTGCGGCTCGGCATTGTGCAGCACCGCATGGAACATCGGTTCGCTCATCACCTTCCGGGCGCTGCAGGGCCTCGGCGGCGGAATGTTGATGCCGGTCGGTATGACGATCATGACGCGGGCCGCGGGACCGGAACGGGTGGGCCGCGTGATGGCGGTGCTGGGAGTTCCGATGTTGCTTGGTCCCATCGCCGGGCCGATCCTCGGTGGCTGGCTGATCGAGGCCGCGAGCTGGCACTGGATCTTTCTGATTAACGTGCCGATCGGCGCATGCGCTTTGGTGTACGCGTTCTTGGTGTTGCCGAAGGATTCGCCGAGCCCGTCGGAGTCGTTCGACTTCCTCGGCATGTTGCTGTTGTCGCCAGGGCTTGCGCTGTTCTTGTTTGGCGTGTCGTCGATCCCGACTGAGGGAACCGTTGCGGCGACTCGGGTCTTGGCGCCGGGCTTCGTCGGTCTGGTGCTCGTCGTTTTGTTTGTGTTCCATGCGTTTAGACCGGAGCATCCGCTGATTGACCTGCGGTTGTTCAAGAACAAGCAGCTGACGCTGTCGACGTCCGCCATGTTCATTTTCGCGGTGGCGTTCTTCGGTGCGGGCTTGCTATATCCGAGTTACTTCTTGCAAGTGCGTGGGAATTCGACCTTGCATGCTGGCGAATTGATGGCGCCGCAAGGCTTTGGGGCGATGCTGACGATGCCGCTGGCGGGTGTCTTGGCTGACCGTACGGCGATTCGGAACATCGTCGCGCCTGGGCTGGTGTTGATCGTGGGCGGCATGACGGTGTTCACCCAGGTCGACCCGCACACGTCTTATGTGCTGCTGCTTGGTGCGTTGTTTGTGGCTGGGCTCGGTATGGGCCTGACGATGATGCCGCTCTTCACGGCGGCTCTGCAGACGTTGGCGGGGCCGACGATCGCGCGGGGTTCGACGCTGATGAACATCACGCAGCAGATCGCCAGCTCGGTGGGCGCGGCGGTGATGTCGGTGGTGCTGACCAACGAGATCAAGTCATCGTCCGTGGCGGGGGCGGCGATCGTCTACAACACCGCCGGGTCTGCTGGGCAGGCTCAGACAGGCAAGCCCTCGGGCTTTGCGCAGGGCCTGATCGATGCCGGACACTCCTACGCCGTGACGTTCACCGTCGGGCTGGTCTTGGTGTGTTTCACGTTCGTGCCGGTGCTGCTGATGCCCCGGCGGAAGGTGGTGGCGGGGCCGTCGGCGGGAGTTGTGGACGACGATGCGGCGGCTATGCTGCCGATCTGAGGCGCTTGGCGCGCTGTGTTCATGCGCTCGGGCGCTCGCGCGCCGTCGGAGGGGCACGGTGCCGTGCCGGGGCACCCTGTACGCTTGGCAGTCGGTGTTGGCGGGCGGAGTCGATCAGTTCGCCGGTGTCGAGCGCTCGTAGCTCAACGGATAGAGCATCTGACTACGGATCAGAAGGTTGGGGGTTCGAGTCCCTCCGAGCGCGCTTCGCGTTTGCGCAGGCCAGAGGCCCTTTTGACAGATCGTAAAAAGATACGATCGGCGTCGAGAAGTGACCTGACTGCCAAACTTCTATGACCCGTTTTCGCGAATCCGGCGAGGGCGCCACGGCAGCGCCCGCAGATGCCCCGGCGGGTCGGAATGGCGCGACAGATCGGGATCTTTCATAAGACTCGCGGCGAATGCTGAGGAATACCACCGATAGCGGTGTTGTGCTTGTGCGGTCCGGTTTGTTGTGCAAGTCTCTCGCCCGCCGACACGTCACACGCGGGAGGCTTCGGGGTGAAGCGGGGGATCGTCTGCGCAGCGGTGCTGTGCTGCATGGCCTTCTTGCCGGCTTGCACCGCCAAGACCTCGCACTCCAAGGCCTCCCCCGGGTCGTCGTCCGCGTCCGGCTCGTCCGGCGGCGCGAACAGCGACGCGGCGGTTCGGTCGTTGTGGGCGGAGTTCTTTGACGCGGAGACGTCCACCGACAGGCGGCAGGCGCTGCTGCAAGACGGGTCGGCGTTCAAAGGCGCCCTGGCGGCGCACGCGTTGCAAGGCCGGATCTCGCGGCGACCGTCACTTCCGTCCGTTTCCCTGACCCGTCGCACGCGAGCGTGTCGTTCTCGCTGCGGGTCGGCGGCGCGACCCACTCGCCGAGCGTCGTCGGCGCCGCGGTGTGGCAGGGCGGTCGTTGGCTGGTGTCGAAATCCACGATGTGCGTCGTGCTGGCCGCGTCCGGCCAGCGTGAGGCGGCTTGCTCATAGCTCATAGCTCGGTCCGGTTCTGCTCACACGATCGCGGGGAGTGGCAGTGGCACGACAGTGGATCCGCCGGCAAGTGCTGGCGCGCGCGGTCGTCGGCTCGACCGTGGTGGCGGTCGTCGCCGCCCTCTCACCAGGCCAAGCGGTCGCCGCGCCCACGCGCCATGCCGCGCTGCTGCCGGCGGCCGGAGAGACTGGCACGCCGAGCAACGCCGGCGCGGCCGCGACCAGCGGCACCGGGTTGACCGCCGCGTCGGTCACGTTGACCGAGCCCATCCCCGCCGGGGACACCGCGTTCGCCGTGCTGGAGTTGAAGTTCAGCACCGCGCCGACCGCGTTCACGTTCAGCGACGACGCCGGGAACACCTGGTCGACGGACGTCGCCTACGGCGCCGGCGGCGGCACGCTCGCCCGCGCGGTGTTGACCAGCGGCCTCGCGACTGGGCAGCACGTGACCGCGACGTGGTCGGGCAGCGGCGACGTCAGCTCGGCGAAGATGGTCGTCGATGTCGACGCCGGCGCGTGGGCGCCCGACGGGACCCCGCCGGGCAAAACCTCGGTCAGCGGCGCGAGGCACCATGTCAGCGTCGCCGAAAAGGCGAACGACTTGATGTACGGGTTCGACTTCGCCACCTCCAAAGAGTCGACCGTGACCACGAGCGGACCGTACGCCCAGCTCGGCAAGACCGCGGACTCCAAGAGCGGGCTGGTCACCGCCTACAACCTGCCAGCGGTCAGCCGATCTGAGACGTTCGCCGACGTGTGGTCGACCTCGCACTCGGGTTACATGGACGCGATCGCCTACGCCCGCGCCGTGACCGCGCCGGGCGCGCCGACGTCGGTCGCGGCGGTCGCGGGCGACGGGCAGGCGACCGTGAGTTGGTCGGCGCCGGCCTTTGACGGCGGCAGCCCGGTCACCGGCTACACGGTGACCGCCTCGCCGGCCGGGGCGACGGCCGCCACGGGCGGGGCGACGACGGCGACGGTGACCGGGCTGAGCAACGGGACCGCGTACACGTTCACCGTCACGGCGACGAACTCGGTCGGGACTGGTCCGGTGTCGG
>JAICYF010000184.1 GCA_025934355.1 Acidothermaceae bacterium | reverse complement strand
GGCCAGCTCGGCCAGCGCCTTCAACGGACCGACGCCGCCGACCAGCAACTCCTCCGCCAACGACACGTCGACAGCCGACAAAGCTTCAAGATCGGACGACGCGAGGGCCTTCGCCACCGTCGCGTCGAACGGCACCGCCCGGTCGTCGAGATACCCCGGACCCTTTGCGCTTCGCCGCGCACTGCCGTCGGCCATCACGAGCAGGCCGGTGGTCGGCGACAAGTCGGGCCAATCCTCGATCGCCGTTCCATCACGGCGGACGGCGACACCGCGCCGATTGGACGCGGTGAAGTCGGCCCGATCGAGCAGCCAGTTGCCGATCACAAACGGCAACGGCAGGTCGTAGTCAGGCAGGTCAGGCGCGCCCGGCGCGAAGGATCGCAGACCGCCGATCGCGGCTGGCGAATCCGCGCCGACTATCACGATCTGCTCCGGCGCGCGGGCGAGCAGCCTCGAGATCGCGAGGTCGCAGGCCGCCCGCAGGTTGTCGGTCTCGAACGCCGCGCCCGCCGCGACCGTAGGAACAAGCAGCGGTGGATGAGGGCAGATCGCCGCTGAGATGATCACGAGCGCATCACGACCTGCAGACTATCTGCGACCGGACTTCGCTTCGGACGGCAAGATGGGCGAGACTGCACAGGCACGAACTCCGGCCGACGCTCAGGCGTCCGCGCAACACCCGACGATCAACAGGAGCGACACCGACGATGGCCACCGACACCCCGTGGGGCCGCATCGCCGAAGACGGCACCGTGTACGTCCGCACCGCCGAAGGCGAACGCGAGGTCGGCTCCTGGCAGGCAGGCCCGCCCGACGAGGGGCTCGCGCACTTCATTCGACGCTACGACGACCTCGCCACCGAGGTCAGCCTGCTTGAGACCAGGCTCGCGTCCGGCGCGGCATCGGCGTCGTCCACCGTCGTCGCGGCCAACAAGCTGCGCGAGACGTTGCCGACCGCGAACGTCGTCGGCGACCTCGCGTCGCTCGACACCCGCCTCGGCGCGCTGATTCAGACGGCCGAGTCGAAGCGCTCGCAGGAGAAGGCGGAGAAGGCGGCGGTCGCCGAGCAGGCCGTGGCGGCCAAGCGCGCGCTCGCCGACGAAGCCGAGTCGCTAGCCCAAAGCACGCAATGGAAAGCGGCCGGCGATCGGATGCGCGCGATCATCGAGGAGTGGCGCGCGATCAAAGGCGTCGATCGCAAACTCGACGGCGAGTTGTGGAAGCGCGTCTCCACCGCGCGTTCTGAGTTTGGACGACGGCGCGGCGCCCACTTCGCCGCGCTCGACGAGCAGCGCAAGGAAGTCATCGCGCGCAAAGAGACGCTGGTGGCCGAGGCTGAGTCACTCTCGTCGTCATCGGAGTGGACGTCGACCGCCAACCGCTACAAGTCGCTGATGTCGCAGTGGAAGGCCGCGGGCCGCGCGTCAAAGGACACCGACGACGCGCTGTGGCAGCGGTTCCGGGCGGCGCAAGACGCGTTCTTCAGCCGGCGTTCGGCCGCGTTCGACGAGCGCGACTCCGAGCAGAAGGCCAACCAGGCTGCGAAAGAAGCCGTCTTGGCAGACGCCGAGTCGATTGACCCGTCGTCCGATTTGGCCGCGGCTCAGGCCAAACTGCGCGAGCTGCAGACCCGCTACGCCGCCATCGGTCGGGTGGCGCGCGAGGTCGCGACCGATCTCGACAAGCGCATGGACGCCGTCGCCGCGCGCGTGCGCTCGATGGCCGACGCGCAGTGGCGGGAGTCGACGCTCTCGTCGTCGCCGCTGGTGATTCGGCTGCGCGAGTCGGTCGAGAAGCTGGAGCGGAAGATCGACCGCGCCCGGGAGGCTGGCGACACCGCGCAGTTGCGCGACCTCGAATCGCAGCTTGAGACCCAACGGCAGTGGCTCGCGCAAAGCGAGCGGCCGGTCCGCTAGGCCCTACGACGCGCGCGGCACCCGCGCGTCGATCATTCGGGTCATCGCGTCCGCCGGCAACGGCCGCGCAAGCAGGTAGCCCTGGCCGTAGCGGCACCCCAAGTCGAGCAGCGCGTCGCGTTGCTGCGGTGTCTCGATGCCTTCAGCCACGACCGGAACCTGCAGCGACGAACCCAACGCCATGATGGCCGCGACGATGCTGCGGCCGGTGCCGCCGTCGGTGACGTCGTTCACCAATGATCGGTCGATCTTCAAACACTCGATCGCGTGCCGCTTCAGGAAGCTGAAGTTGCTGTATGACATGCCGAAGTCGTCGAGCGCGAACCGCACGCCTGCTGTGCGCAATTCCGCAATCTGCCGAATGGCGGTCTCGTACAGGTAGCCACGTTCGGTGATCTCGACCCAGATGTCTTTGCGCCGAACACCGCTCTCGTCGATGATGTCGAGCAGCGTCTTGGCGTAGCCCTCGTGCTGCAATTCGACGACCGACGCGTTGACGGCAATCCCGATGTCGCGGGCGCCCGCGCGATGCCATCTCGCGAGTTGCTGGCAGGCCTCTCGCAACACCCACTGACCAAGACCGACGATCGCGCCGTTCTCCTCAGCCAATGGAATGAACTTGTCCGGCGGGATCGGCCCGCGGGTCGGGTGGGTCCATCTCACCAACGCCTCGAGGACGGTGAACCCGTTGGTCTCTAGGTCAAACGACGGCTGGTAATGCAGCGCCAACTCGCCGCGCGCGGCGGCGCCCACAACCTCGGAGGCCAAGCTCAACCGGTCGAGCGACTGATGCGACGCTACCGCGTCAAAAACTTCGACATCGCCGCCGCCGCGTTGCTTCGCGACGTACATCGCGGCGTCGGCGTCACGCACCATCGCGCTCGCGGACGTCGAGCTGCCCTCTCCAAGCACCGCGCCCACACTGACCGTGACCCGCACGGCCTCGCGACCTAACGTGATCGGCGTGTCAAGTGCGCGTAACACGCGGTCGGCGATTCGGCGCAACGTGTCGTGGTCGCCCACGCGGTCGAGGACGACGACGAACTCGTCCCCGCCGAAGCGGGCCAGCATGTCTCGCGGCCTGATGCACGTCAACAACCGCTCGGTAACGTGCTGCAGCAACTCGTCGCCGGCCTCATGACCGAGCCGATCGTTGACCGACTTGAACTTGTCGATGTCGCAAAACAGCACGCCGACACGTTTGTCTTCGGCAAGCAATCGCTCGAGTCGTTCGGTGACCAGCGAACGGTTGGCCAGACCGGTGAGCGGATCGTGCAACGCGCGGTGCCGCAATTCGTCTTCCAACCGTTTGCGCTCGTCGACGACGCGCGACGAGAGCACGGTGCCAAACAATCGACCGGTGAGAGACTCGGCCGGGTGACGCACCGCAGTTTCGACCCACACCAAGGCGCCGCTCGCATCGCGCACCCGGTATTCGACCGTCGACTCCTCACCAACTCGCACAAGCGCACCGCGAACGAGTTCGCGATCGTCCGCTGACACGAAGTCGACGACCTCCCGACCGATCAGCTCCTCGACGTCCAACCCGAGTTGGCGTTCATAGGACGGCGACGCGTATTGGAAGACGCCGCATTCGTCGACCACGGCGACCATGTCGTTGATCGAGTCGGTGATGAGCCGCAGCGACGCCTCGCTGCGACCGAGATCCCGGTACAGCTTCGCGTTGACGATCGCCGCGTCGAGGTGCCGGCCGAAGATGCCGATGGCCTCGACAACTTCTGGGGCGAAACCGTGCACGCCGTGCTTGCCCACGAAGAGCAGCACGGTCGGACGTCCGTCACGAGTCAGCGGCACGCAGCTGACCGACACCGGTGCGCCGTCGCCCAAGCCGGGAAATCCGCCGGCGGTTGACACCGGCTGACCGGCGCGCAGCGCAGACCACCCAGGAAGGCTCGCGATCGGACGCGGCCAGTTTTCCGTGAACGCCGTTGACACGCCGTCGTGCGCGCGAAGCACGGCCGTCTCGTTGGTCAGAGTCGCCAGCCAGGCGAAGTCGGCGTCGGTGATCTCACGCAGCTGGCGCGGGGCCACGTTCATCACTTGGTCTAGGTGTCGCATCAGCTCGAGGGCAGCCTGCTCCAGTCGCTCCATGACGACGCCCCGGCGCCGGGCTTCAAGGGAGACCTGCAACCGTCCGGCCACCGCGCCCAACACCTGGAGGTCTTGGGCCGTGAAAGGTTGGTCGACCGACCGCAACAGCATCAGCAACTGGTCACTCGGCTGGTTGCCGCCGAGGGGCACGATCGCACCGGAAGCCGGCCGGTCGCCGAGAAGTCCGCAGACAAGTGGTTCGTCTTCGCAACGGCAAGCTATCGGCTGGCGCGCCTCGATGGCCGCGTTTGCCCACGACGACGAGGGCCAACCGACGCCGAATGCCGGATCGTCGTCTGAAACGCCGCACGCGTCACGCACGAAAAGCTGGTCGCCGACAACCTCGACGATGCACGCGACGCCCGCGGTGTACAGCTCCGACAGCGCGATCAGCGTCTCGTCGATGAGCGCTTGCGGCGGAATCGGTTGCCCGATGACGGTGAGCAGTCGCACCAGCGTCGTCGAGACTCGATAAGCCTCACGGGCGGCGGCATGGGCGGCGGTCAGCTCGGCGCGCAATGCCTCTTTGTCGTCCGGATCAGGCGCCGGAATTGAAAGGTTTCTCACGGCTCAAGGTCACAATGCTCGTTCATCACAACGCGATGGCGGCCAGCGTCGCGTTGTGCACTCCGGCGACGCTCTTCGTCCGGGCGAACTCGCCGTAGGTGAAGAAGCCAAAGCTGCGCGCGTTTCCGGCCGCCTTTTGCAGCAACTCCGGTTCTTCGGCTGACCGGTCGCCGAGGACGTCCATGCGGGCGACGCAGCTGAAGCCAAGGAGGACGCCTGGGTCGGCGTTCTCCAGCGCGTCGGCGGCGACGAGTTCGGTCACGTCGAGCAGCGCGTCGGCGTCGGCTGTCACTATCTGCACCGCCGCATACGCGGGCACCGGCACCAGGGCGCGCATTTGACCTGCCTCGTCGCGGTAGACGCTGCGAATCAGCATGGAGCCGTCCGGTTCGACGAGCCCGAGCGCGTGCGCGGAATACCAACGGTCGGCGCTGGTCTCCTCGTCCGGATCGTGAGCGCGGTCGCGGCGGAACTTCTCGGTGATCACCTCGTTCGACGGTCGGCCGCCAAGTTCGTAGACGACCGTGCCATCGACGCCGGTGACGAGCATCGGCAAGCCAAGGCCCTGCCAACCGTGCGCCACCGCAACCGTGAGCGGGCGCGGCGACTCGATCCACACCGCGACCGCGGCGTCGGAGAGCACCTGGTCGTCATGAAAAACCTTGGTGCCACTGAGCTGACGGTCGTCGGCAGCCGCACCGCCGATGATCGGAACCTTCACCCCGCCGACCGCGTAGATGCCATTGATCAGCGTTTGTTGCTCAGGTTGGAGGCCGTCGACGAGCAGCAGGACGGCGGCGTGACCGAGCCGATCGCCGACGGCGGCTTTCGCCGACTCAGCGAGTTCGCGCCCGGCCTCGACCCCACGGCCCGTCACGTCGGTGACTGACGCGACGCCGAACCGGTAGTCGCCGCGCGAGAGCACGAGCACCGCCACACCTTCACCCGCGCCGACAAGTCGGCCGTCGAAGAAGTGCCCGGACGACGTGGCGCCGATCAATGGCGTGTCGCCGGTGATCTCCCGGATGCCGGCGAGCAGCTCGGCGAGGTCATAACG
>JAICYF010000150.1 GCA_025934355.1 Acidothermaceae bacterium | reverse complement strand
TACACGCTTGCGCCGTAGTCCAGCAGCGCGCCGGTGACCGGCTCGACGACCAACCGCCGCCAGGTCGCGCCGTCCTCGGCGGCCAGCGCGCGGGCGACCTCGGCGGGGATCGGGCCGACCCCGACCAGCTCGCCCATCCCGTCCTCCACCACCCGCAACATGACATGGCGTTCGGCGGAACTGCGGCACCGATCGGGAAGGCCGCGCAGCGGCGGCCGGCGCCCGCGCCGCCAGCAACCTTCACCCGCCGCGAACACGCCGCTGGCTCCTACGAAATCGCCGGCAAAGCGCCAGTTTTCAGTGCGCGATCGACAGGTGCGATGTGTCGTTGAAGGTTCGCAACACCTGCGGCCCGTCGTCGTAGTAATCCAGCTCAGTCAGGCTTCCGTTGTCGACCTGCAACCGGTACATCGACTCCAACGGCGCCGACAACGCGGCGGCGACAAAGCTCGCCACTGGTCGCGAGTGGGTCACAACGCACAGGGTCATCCCACGATGCCGGTTCACCAGCCGTTGTTGCGCCCGCGAAATCCGATACCGCAAAGAGTCATAGCTCTCCCCTTCGGGCGGCGAGATCGTCGGATCGGCAAGCCACTTCGACAGCTCGCGCGGCCACCGCTCCTCGACTGTCTCAAGCGTCAATCCCTCCCACACCCCGAAGTCGACCTCGCGCAAGTCGTCGTCCTGCTCAATCGGCGCACCAACCAGGGAGGCAATCACCGACGCTGTTTCTCGGCATCTAGACATCGGCGACGTCACCACGAGGTCGATGCCACCACGCGACGCCAGCCGTGCGGCGACCGCCTTCGCCTGCAGCCGGCCCTGCTCGATCAGCGGCGGGTCTCCGACGCCGGAGAATCGCTTCTCAACAGAAAACGCCGTCACACCGTGCCGCACCAACAACAAGGACGTCGCGGTGAATGTCGGTCCCCATCCGACGATTCGGTTCACAGTGGGCGCGACGGGTTCGGCGACAGGCGCCGCTGTCGTGGGCGCCAATCGCGACGCGCGCGCCCGCGGAGACCCAGTGCCGGCGTCCATTGCCTCGTTGGCTAACCGGTCCGCAGCCTGATTCCGCTCGCGTGGGATCCAGGTGTACGAAACATGTCCGGGCCCAAAGGACGCAGACAGCTTCGCGGCCTCACGCGCGAGCACTCGCATGTCGGGATGCTTGACCTGCCACCGCCCCGACATTTGCTCAATGACAAGCCGCGAGTCCATCCGCACTTCGACAAACGCAGCAGGGTCGATCTCCGAGGCCAGCTTCAACCCGGCCAGCAGGCCGTTGTACTCGGCCACATTGTTCGTCGCGATGCCCAAATAGTCGGACGCCGAACGCAAGATCTCGCCGGTCGACGCGTCACGGACGACCGCGCCGTAGCCCGCTGGTCCAGGGTTGTTGCGCGATCCGCCGTCAGCTTCGACGATGAGCCGACGACCGTCAGTTGCAGCGGTGCTCACAGCCCGGATTCCGCCGTGCGCACGAGAATTCGGCGGCACTCCTCACAGCGCAGCACCTCGTCGGGCGCCGAGTCGCGAATACGGCCGAGGTCACCAGGATTCAGCGCCAGATGACAGCCCTCGCACCGACCGCGATACAACGCCGCAGCACCGACCCCGCCGGAGGACGCTCGTATTTTTTCATACAGCGCAAGCAAATCGGCTGGGACGTCGGGCGCCACGGCCGCGCGCGCCGCAGCGGTAGCCGACTTCTCAGCGTCGATCTCGGCGAACAACTCATCGCGTCGCGTCGCCACCGCGTCCGCTTCTGCAGCCAACTTGTCGCGTTCCGCGGTCAACGACGCGACGTCGTTCTGTGCCGCCTCTCGCCGTTCCATGACATCGAGGACGACGTCCTCCAAGTCAGACCGCCGCTTCACCAGCGAGGCAATCTCCGACTGCAGGCTCTCCAAATCCCGCGCCGAACTGACCGCGCCGGAGTCGAGTCGCTGCTGGTCGCGTTCGGACCGCGTACGCACCTGATCGACGTCCGCCTCCGCCTTTGCCTGCTCCCGCGCGAGATCGGTTTCGCTGGTCTGCGCGACCACGAGCGCGTCGCCAACCTCGCGCAGCCGCGCGGTCACCTCGTCAAGGGCGGCCAGCTCAGGCAGCGTGCGACGGCGATGCTCGAGTCGGTCGAGCGAAGCATCGAGCGCCTGCAAGTCGAGCAGACGCTGCTGGGCAGCGGGGTCGGCGTTCAGCGGACGTCCTTTCCAGAACCGATGTGGCCGCTCCACGGATCGGTCACAAGTACAGAGACTTCGGTGCCAACCGTAGTGCCGCGCGCCTCGAGCGACGAACGCAGCCGAGCCGCGGCGTCGGGCAACCACGGCCATTCGGTGGCCCAGTGCGGCATCTCGACGATCGCGCACCCGCCGTCGGCCACATGTTCGCTGACGACGTGATGCCGCAGATCCGACGTCACGATCACGTCGGCCCCAGCGGCCGTCGCGGCCGCCAACAGCGAACCTCCCGCGCCCCCGCACACCGCCACCCGCCGAACGACCCGATCCACCGCGCCAGCGATTCGACCGCCACCAGCGGTCGCCGGCAACGCCGAGCCCACCAGCGCGGCAAAAACTCCCAGCGCAACGGGCCTACGCAAAACCCCGATCCGACCGGTGCCCGTCTCCCCCGGCCAACTGGCTAACTCGAAAACGTCGAACGCTGGCTCCTCATAGGGATGCGCCGTCCGCAACGCCGCGACGACGTCAAATCGACGAGACCGCGACAACACCATCTCAATGCGGGTCTCGTCGACTCGGGTCACCTGGCCGACCTCGCCGATCGTCGGCTGTGCCCCGGGCCGAGGCAAGAAAGTGCCAACGCCGGACGACGTCCACGCGCAGCGCGCGTAATCGCCAAGCTCGCCGGCGCCCGCGGCGGCCAGCGCGTCGAGAAGTTTTTCGGCGTCCGGCTCAGGAACGAACGTGACGACTTTGTCGAGCGGCGGCGCCGGCAACGCCTCAAGTGGCCGCAGTTCGGAAAGCCCAAGAGCGCCCGCCAACGCGTCTGACACGCCAGGCCGCGCATGGTCGGCGTTCGTGTGCGCGACATGCAAACCGATGCCGGCCTTGATCAAACGATGGACGACGCGACCCTTCGCGGTGGTGGCCGCAACGGATGACGTACCGCGCAAAAACAACGGGTGATGCGTGACGAGCAAATCGACGCCGAGCCGCACCGCCTCGTCAACCACAGCCTCAACCGGGTCGATCGCGAAAAGCACGTTGCGCACCGGGTCGGCGGGGTCGCCGCACACCGTGCCAACGGAATCCCACTCGGCAGCAAGCGACGGCGGGTACAACGCCTCAAGCGCATCCACCACCCGTGCGAGGGTCAGGGTTTCCACGCCCGCAGGCTAGCAACGCGAGCCGCTTGCGTGGCTAGCGTCGATCGCTATGAGAACAACGGCGATCGCCTTGATCCTCGCGGCGGCTGCGGTCGCCATCGGAGCCGGCGCGCCCCCGTTTCGCGCGGCCTACGCCTCGACGGATACGCCCGAGTTCGCCTACGCCCAGTTCTCCCGGAGCCACCCCTCTCCGGACACGGGCGCCGCAGGCCCGCTGCACGTGGTGAACGCCGCAGGCGACACGACGCTGAACATCGGCGTGCCCGCCACTGCACAAGTCGCGATGAACGCTGACGGGCAGATCGCGTTCGCCACCCCGGCCGGGGGCGGGGCGCTGCAGGTCTACACGGTCAACCCAGACGGCAGCGACCTGAAGGCCGTGACTCCCGTCGGATACGGCTATCCGGTGTGGTCCCCCGACGGGTCTCGACTCGCGGTGATCCGCTGCTGCAACGGGTCGAGCGAGTCTGTCGTCGCCGTTGTGGATGTGCGGGCCGGAGACACGATCACGACATTGCCGGTCGATCAGACCCCCGGAGTAGCGCAATCGGTCAGTGGGCCGGCAGTGTGGGCGCCCGATGGCTCGAAAATCGCGTTCACGGCCTTCCAAGGCAACGAAGGCAGCGGCGGCACCACGTACATTCACGTCGCGAACACGGACGGCTCCGCAACCTCGACGTTGGCCAGGTACGACTTCGGCGACGGTGACCCCGGCCGCATCGTATGGTCGCCAGACGGGCAGTCGGTCGCCTTCGCCGGCGGCGAGCTCATCAATGGAAGCGAGACCTACGGCGTTTTCGTGGCAAGCCTTAAAGGGGCGTTTTCTGCCGTCGCCCTGGGCGATGCCTATATCGACGCGCTTGTCGATGGCTACTCCCCCGACGGCATGCGGATCCTGGCGCATCAAGACCTCGCATTCGGGGCCAGCCCCGCATTGTTTTCGATTCTCGCGGACGGCGGGGGCGCAAAGACCTTCGCGGTTCCGGAAGTCGCCGGCGCGGCATGGGCGCCGGACGGGCGACACATCGTGTACTGCCAGCAGACGACAACCGACAACGGCGGCGTCCTAGAGATTTTCAGCGACCTCTACCTCTTCGACACGCTCTCGCCGTCGACCGGGACACGCCTGACGACGTCGCAGGAAGCATGCGACGCGGCGGTAGAGCCGCGGATCGCGCGCTATGCCGGTGCTACCCGCGTCGAGACGTCGATCTCCCTTTCGCGTCAGAGGGAGAGCGCGCCCGCTGTGGTGATCGCGAGATCGGACCTCTTCCCCGACGCGCTTTCGGCGGCGCCGCTGGCCGCGAAGGTCGGCGGCTCACTGCTGCTGTCACCGCCGTCCGGGTTGACTCCGGCACTCGAGGCGGAGGTCAAACGGCTCGGCGCCACGACCGCGTACGTGATCGGCGACACCACCGCGCTGTCGTCGCAGGTCGACGCCGACCTGCAGAGTGCGGGAGTCACAACGATCACCAGGATCGGGGGCGCGAGCCGCTACGACACAGCGGCGTTGATCGCGCAACGCGTCGGCGGCACCCACGTGTTCATCGCACGCGGCGACGATTGGCCGGACGCCGCGAGCGTCTCACAACTCGCCTCGACTTTGACGCAGCCGATCCTGCTGACGCCGAAGGACACACTCGATCCAGCGGTCGCCGACGCCCTCGCTGCTTTGCACATCGGGTCGGCAACGATCGTGGGCGGACCCGCGGCCGTCGCACCAGCCATCGAGGCGGCAGTGAACCGCGCCGGTGTGACGACGGACCGGCTCGCTGGCTCCGACCGCTTTGCGACGTCCGTCGCCGTCGTCGAGGAACTTCCCGGTCAAGCGACCGACCGTGGCGTCACGCTGGTGAGTGGCCGCAACTGGCCCGACGCGATCGCCGCCGGTCCGAGCACGAAGCATCCGATGGTGTTAGTCGATCCGACCACGCTGGCGAACTCTCCGGCTGCCGAAACGTGGTTGTCGTCGCGGTCGACGAGCTTGGTTGTGGCGATCGGGGGCCCAGACGTCGTCTCCCCAGGCGTCACTGCGAGCGCAGTTACCAGCCCGCTTGGATGACGGGCAGCGTCGTCAGGCGTCGAGGTAGTGCGCGAGCGCGGCGTACGTCGAGCTCCACTCCGACGTCGCCTTGGCCCGCTGCTCGTCGTCGATGGCGCCGAACGCGGCCAATCGGCCGCTCAACTCGGTCTGCTGGTGGCCGACCGACTCAAGCCGGATCCGCCACAACGCGGTGACGGGCGCGTCGATGCCGAAAGACCCTTCGATCGCGAGGTCGCTCGGCATGATCATGCGAGCCACGTGACCCAGTAACACGCCATTGCCGTCTTCGCAGTTTTCAAAGAATCGCCCACCGACACGTGGCTCCAGAACGATCGACGCGCCACCGTGCACCCGATGCGGCCACCACGATCCGATGTGCAGCAACGCGTCGAAGACGCGACGTCGTCCAGTCGCCAAGGTGACATCGGCGCGCAAATCGAGGGACGACGGGCTGAACCGCAGCTCCACAGGCGTGGCCGAGGCGACAAATCCGGGGCCGACTCCGGTTTCCGTCACGGCCCCCATCGTGCCCCCTTTGGACGGCGCTGACTAGCCCTGAGCGGGTGTCCCGATCACCAACACCGGGGATCACCCGAATGACGCAGTCAGACAGCCGACAGACGGAAGGATCTTCGGATGGCTAGCAACGCCCTGACCGGCAAGACCGTCGCATTTTTGGTCGCGAACGAGGGGGTCGAGCAGCTTGAACTGACCGAGCCCTGGCAGGCGGTGAAACAAGCGGGCGGCACACCGAAGCTGGTGGCCCCCGAGGGTGGAAAAGTTCAGGCGTTCAACCATCTCGACAAGGGCGACACGTTTGACGTTGACGCAACGGTCGACAGCGCCGCCCCCGAGACCTTCGATGCCCTAGTCCTGCCTGGTGGCGTTGCGAATCCCGACCAGTTGCGCATGCAGCCCGCAGCGGTGGGGTTCGCCAAATCGTTCGCGACAACCGGCAAGCCGATCGCGGTCATCTGCCACGGACCTTGGACGCTCGTCGAGGCCGGCGTGTTGAAGGGTCGGACCATCACCTCGTGGCCAAGCCTGCAAACCGACGTCAGAAACGCCGGCGGAACTTGGGTTGACGAGGAGGTGCACGTCGACACGAACGGCCCCGGCCCCATCGTCTCCAGCCGCAAACCCGACGACCTGAAGGCGTTCTGCCAGGAGATGGTCGACGTCTTCGCTGCCTAGCCAACGAAAGGTGACGGACGGCGCCCGGCCCGGGGTGAACGGTGTCGGGCGCCGGCCAATTACGGGGACGCCCAGCACGCGGCAAGGGTTGCGTGAGCTATCGCTTAGCCCGCCCAGGCACGCCCAATGGTTTTTACTATCGCGTTAGGCTAAACTAGGCCGGTCGGGTGGACCACGGAAGGTGGCGGCGATGGCGGACCCGGAGCGCGTCCTCGATACTAGAGTCGCGACCACCCGCAGTTGTGCCGAGCGAGCCACCGACACGCTCGATGAAATCGCGGACGGAGACAGCTTCGTGCTGATCGCCGATCACGACCCGATCGGCCTGCAGTACATGCTCCAAGCCGAGCGTCCCGGAGTCGCCCACTGGGAATTGCTCGATGACGGCCCTCCGTATTGGCGAGTCCGAATCCGCAAGGGCAACCGGGCCGCTACGTGACACTCGCCGAAGTCGGGCTCTTAGCCGCGCGCCTGACTCGCCAGCCACTCGCCGAAGGTCTGGCCCTCGACCGCGCCATCCGGGCAGGTCGCTCCTCCGCTGCGAAGTGCCCGCGCCAAACCGCCAGGCAACGGGACCGCCAGCACCCCACCGCTGGTGCGCTTGGCCTTGCGCCACTGCGTCGACAACTCGGCGAGCGACTCGACCCGCGGACCGCCT
>JAICYF010000189.1 GCA_025934355.1 Acidothermaceae bacterium | reverse complement strand
TGGACGACGGGGGCTCTCGTCGAGCCGGCGGGTTGCGCGCTACGCGCGGTCGACGCCGCGAACATCAGCGCGGGCGACCGCGTCTGCGTGTGGGGCCCCGGAACGCTCGGCCTCCTGATCCTGCAGTTCGCGACCGCTCGCGGCGCTCTCGTTGATGTCGTGGGAATCGACAGCCCGCGCCTGTCGCTGGCCCGAGAGCTCGGCGCACACGCGACGATCCTGCACAACGACCTGCGCGACGACGTCCGCTATGCAGCGGTGATCGACGCCAGCACGTCGTCCGACGCGTCTGCTCGTGCCGTCAAGCAGGTGGAGCCCTCGGGCCGCATCGTGCTCGTCGGGCTTGCCTCCACGCCGAGCGTGATCGACACCCGCGACCTGGTCTTCAACGACGTCACGATGGTTGGCATCCTCGCCGCGTCGGCCGGCCTCGACGGCGCCATTGCGATGTTCGCCTCGGGGGCGATTCAGACCGAGCCACTGGTCGCCGCGACCGTCAGCTTGGACGACGTGGCCGACGTGCTCGCCGGCCGTCGTCCGGAAAACGCAGGGTCAGGCCCGAAGATCCACGTCGACCCGCGGGCCTGACCGCCCCCCAAAGCCGCAGTTAGGGACGCGCCTCGAACACGAGGTTGAACGGCGTCTCGGTCGCGCGGCGGAATCGGGTGAAGCCGGCGTCCGTGGCGACGCGGCGGATCGCCGCCTCGCCCGCCTGTGCCCCGAGCGCGTACCCGCCGGTCTGCGACAACGCGTTCGGCACGCACAGCTGGGAGGAGAAGTTGTAGTAGACCCGGCCGACCGGGTTGAGGTTGTCGGCGACTGTGTCACCCGCCGCAGGCTCGACAATCAGCCAGGTGCCGTCCGGCCGCAACGCCGACCGCACGTGCTTGGCGGCGGCCACCGGGTCGCCCATGTCGTGCAGGCAGTCGAACGTCGCGACGAGGTCGTAGTCCTTGCCCGTGAAGGTCGACGCCGACGTGACTTCGAACGACACGCGATCCGCGACGCCGGCGTCCGCCGACCGCTTGCGGGCGAGTTCGATCGAGCGATCGTGGTAGTCGGCGCCGACGAACGTGGAGTTCTCAAACTCCTTGGCCAGCAGGATCGTCGACGCGCCCAAGCCGCAACCGATGTCAGCCACCCGCGCACCCGCGCGCAGCTTCGCCTCGACGCCGTCCAGCGCCGGGATCCACGACGAGACCAAGTTCGCGACGTAGCCAGGCCGGAAGAACTGCTCGCAGCCAACGAAAACGTCCTCGTCGTGCTCGTGCCAACCCATGCCGTCCCCGGTGCGGAACGCCTCCGCGATCCGGTCGTTCGCCTTCAGCGTTCCGAGCGCGAGCACGAACGCTCCCGGGATGTAGACGCCCGCCTCGGGATCGGCGAGGGCGAACGCTTGCTCCTCGGTCATCGAGTAGGTGTCGGTGGTCGCGTCGTACTCGACGTAGTGGCCGGCGGCCTGGCCGCGCAGCCACTCGGCGATGTAGCGCGGGTTCGCGCCGGTGCGGGTCGCGAGCTCGTCCGCGCTCGCCGGTCCTTCAGCGAGCGCTCGGTAGAGCCCGAGCCGGTGCCCGATCACGACGTTGCCGGCGGCCACCGTCGCGCCGAGGTCTCCCACGAACGCGTGCAGCAGTTCCATGAGCTTGTCTTCGTTGATAGCCATCGCCATCTCCTTGATCGCTTTTCGCCCCGTCCTTCGCGGCTGGCGACGACCTTGCTCGGCGGCATTGCATTTTCTTTGCAACCGCACTGCAATGAGCGCTGACAGCGTGGTGCCGGTCTCGACCCAGACCATGAGGAGGGCACATGCGCGCGAGATATCCCGACGCCGAGGACTTCATCGAGCGGGACGGTGTCAAGGTCGGCTACGAGGTGTTCGGCGACGGCGACCCCGCGATCGTGTTCGTGCCGATCGATGCCATCGTCCAGTCGCAGGCCTGGAAGGCGCAGGTGCCGTACTTCGCCCGCCGCCACAAGGTCGTCACGATCGACCCGCGCGGCAACGGCCGCTCCGACCGACCGACCGATCCCGCCGCGTACAACGACGTCGAGTACGTGGCCGACACGATCGCGGTCATGGACGCCGTCGGCATCGAGCGCGCGGTGCTCGTCGGCATCTGCGCGAGCGCTTGGCGCGCGTTGCTGACCGCGTCGACGCACCCCGATCGGGCGCTCGCTGTGGTGTCGGTCGGCACGAACGCGCCCCACCTGACGCCACCACACGACCACGGGCCGGTCGACTTCGAGGCTGAACTCGATGTGTACGAGGGCTGGCAGAAGAGCAACCGCCACTACTGGCTGTCAGATTGGCGCGGCTTCGCGGAGTTCTTCTTCGGGCAGTTGCTCGTCGAACCGCACTCGAGCAAGCAGCTCGAAGACACCGTGGGGTGGGCGGTCGACATCGGCGCCCAGACCATGCTGGTGCACGGTGAGCGAACGCTCGCGACGTCCAGCAAGGAGGAAACCGAGGAGATTTTGCGGCAGATCCGCTGCCCGGTTCTCACCATCCATGGCGACCAAGACAACTGCCAGCCCATCGCCCGCAGTGAGCTCGTTGCCGAACTCACCGGCGGCGAGTTCGTGACCATCGGCGGCGCCGGGCATCTTCCGATGGCGCGCGAGCCGGTTTTCGTCAACCACACGATCCGTGACTTCATCGACCGCGTCACCTCGACCCGCCGTCCGCCCCGTCGATGGACACGACCACTCGACCGCCGCCGTCGGGTGCTCTTCCTGTCGTCGCCGATCGGGCTCGGCCATTCACGCCGCGACATCGCCATCGCCGACGAACTGCGCAAGATCGAGCCGGACGTCGAAGTGCACTGGCTCGCCCAGCACCCGCTGACCGAATTGCTCGAGCGCAACGGGGAATTCGTGCATCCGGCGTCAGCGTTCTTGGCTGCCGAATCGGCGCACTTCGAAGCAGAGTCGGGAGAGCACGATCTCCATGCGTTTCAAGCGGTCCGGCGCATGGACGAAGTGCTGGTGAACAACTTCATGGTGTTCTCCGACCTCGTCGACGACGAACCGTACGACGCGTGGATCGGCGACGAGGCGTGGGACCTCGATTACTTCCTGCACGAGAATCCTGAGCTCAAGCGCACGCCATACGTGTGGCTCACCGACTTCGTCGGTTGGCTCCCGATGCCTGACGGCGGCCAGCGAGAGGCTGCTCTCGCCGCCGACTACAACGCTGAGATGGTCGAGCAGATCGCGCGTTTTCCACGGCTGCGTGATCGCGCGTTGTTCGTCGGAAACCCCGACGACATCGTGCCCGAAGGGCTGGGGCCATCACTGCCGGCGATTCGCGAGTGGACCGAGGCGAACTTCGACTTCGTCGGCTACGTCACCGGATTCGAGGCGGCCGACGTCGCCGACCGCGCGGCGGTACGCGCCGAGTTGGGCTTCGCGGAAGACGAGACCGTTTGCATCGTGACGGTCGGCGGCTCAGGAGTCGGCGGGCACTTGCTACGCAAGCTCATCGCCGCCTACCCGGCCGCCAAGGAGAAAGTGTCGAATCTGCGGATGATCGTCGTCGCCGGGCCCCGCATCGACCCCAAGTCGCTGCCGCGACAGCGTGGCGTCGAGGTGCACGGCTACGTGCACAACCTGTATCGGCACCTGGCCGCCTGTGATCTGGCTGTCGTCCAGGGCGGTCTCACCACCGCGATGGAGTTGACCGCGAACCGGCGACCGTTCATCTACCTGCCGCTGCGGCATCACTTCGAGCAGAATTTCCATGTGCGGCACCGGCTTCGGCAGTACGGCGCCGGGCGCCATCTCGACTACGCGGACGCCAGTCCCGAGGTGATCGCCGCGGCGATGGTGGAGGAGCTCGACAAACCCGTCAACTACCGGCCGGTCGAGCGCGACGGCGCCCGACGAGCAGCGGGCAGGATCGCCGAACTGCTCTGACGCCAGTTGGCTGCCGCTGCCCGCTCGATGCCTGGCAGGCCATGTCGCCGGGCCAGTCGACGAGCGCGGCCGAGTTGGCGCGCTGCCACGTCGTCGAGCCCAAGCAACGAAGCGGCGTGACCGTCAACGGCTGACGCACCGGCGAGCGCGGCGACCCAACCGCAGCGCTGAGCCGCGACGACGAGAGGCGACAGCACGGTGCGCGCGCGTTCTGGTTCGCCGTGCCCGAGCCAGGCTCGCGCGACGGCCAGGTAGCACCAGTCAGCGGCCAGGAAGGCCGACTCGTCGGGCGCCGTGATGCTGGCGATGAGCGCGTCAGCTTCGAGCAGGACGTCGAGTGAGCCCGTCGCCTCGGCGAGCGGCGCGGCGCAGCGCAGAACGTAGGCGTCGGCACCTTCCTGGTCGGCGGCGGCTCGGGCGCTTTCGAGCACGCGAACCGCCGCCTCTCGTTCGCCGATTTCCAGCAGCGTCGTGCCGAGCAGCGCGCCAGCTGTGGCTGTGCACCAGACATGCGGCGCCTCTCCGCACAACTCCAACGCTCGCCGGCCGAACTCGAGAGCGCCGTCGACATTTCCTTGCAATCGTGCGAGCCAGCCGAGGTGCGCCACATGCCAACCCGCGTACGCGGTGTATCCGCTTTGCCGCTGCACCTCGAGAGCGGCCTTGATCCGGTCGGCCGCCGTCGTCCAATCGCCGCGGGCGATCGCGCCGAACGACGACTCGAACACCGCCCAGTGCAGCCGGAACAAATCCCCCAGCCGGCGAAGCAGCGGATCGAGCTCGTCGATGAGTTTCTGCAGTTCGCCAACCTCGCCGATGTACGCGAGAGAGGTCTTGCGGCCGTCGAGGGCGGCCGCGAGGGATTCGATGTCGCCCGACGCCCGGGCAGCGCGCACCGCGCTCTCGCCGTACCGCACCGATTCGGAGAAGCGAAGCCCGTTCGCCGCGAGAATCGCCAGCCACGCTTGGGTGTCGGCTTGCATCGTGCGATCCGACAAGGACGTCGCGAGCACGAGTCCGCGCTCGAGATGGCCGATGCAGTCGGCGACAGACCTGCCTAACGCCGTCGGTATCTCCCCGCCGAGTTCGCGTAAGGCAAGCATCTCGAGCCGCCTGTCACCGATCGAGCGGGCGATCTCGACCGCCTGCTCGATGTCGGTCAACGCGCCGGCGTAGACAGCCTGCGCAGCCTGCGCGCGCCCGCGAGTGAGCAAGGCTCGCGCCCGCACGTCGCCGAGCTCAGCACTCGCCGGCGCGTGCTCGACGGCGGCGACGCACCGGCCGAGCAGTTCGACGGCGTCGCCCGCGGCCGCGCGCCCCAGCGCCTGCTCGCCCGCGAGCAGCCAGCCGCGCGCCGCGCGCGGCCAGTCTTCGGCC
>JAICYF010000137.1 GCA_025934355.1 Acidothermaceae bacterium | reverse complement strand
TCTGCCAAGTGGCCGGTGGCAGCGGCGATAGGAGTCGCCGTGGCCGGCGCGTTTTTCGTCGTCCGCCCTTATGTCATGACCGCCCGGGCGAACCCGCATTCTGGCGGTGCGTTTTATGTGGCGGCGGTGCAGCGCTACCTGGGCATGCCGCTCGATCCAAGCCGGTCGTACTACGAGCAATCGTTGCGTTGGATGTCGTGGTATCTCGGGTGGGGCGCGCTCGCACTCGCGTTGGTCGCTGCGATCTGGCTGTCGTACAACGTCACGCGCGGCGTGCGTCGCGACTGGCTACCCGCGTTGCTGGTCTTCGTCGGCATGACCGTCGCCGTGCTGTATTCCCCGAGCATCACGCCCGACCATCCGTGGGCTGACCGTCGGTTCGTGCCGGTGGCCATTCCGGGCTTGGTGCTGTTGGCGTTCGCGGCGATCGCCGCCGCCCTGGCGTGGGCAGAACGCCGCTTTCGCTCCGACCTCACGACGGTGTGGAGCGCGCGGGCCGTCTCCGTCGCTTGTGCGGGCGCGCTCGTCATCACCCCAGCGTGGTGGGGCAGCCACCACGTCTTCACCATGCAGACGGAGAAGGGTGAACTCGCGGCGGCGAATGCGGTGTGCGAGCAGCTGCGGCCGGACGACGTCGTCCTCGCGTTCGGCGCCGAGGGCATCAGCGCGTGGCCGGGCACGCTTCGGGTGATGTGCGGGGTCGGAACCGGCTATCTGAAGAATCAGGACGACGCCGCCGCGTTGGAGCGCATTGCCGATCGGGTCGACGCGCGGGGCGGCCGGCTGATGGTCATCGTCGACGGAACGGAGGACAAGTCCAAGGTGCCGCTCGCGGTCCAGTGGCAGGCCCAGCCGACCGTCACCCTGGAGACGACAGAGGTGGGCCACACCCTGGTTTCCAGGCCTGACGCGCCCGCGAATCTGCCGATCGTGCTGTGGCTCGGCCAGGTGCTGCCAAGCTCCTGACCGTCCACCCAGCCCGCCGACTGGCAGAATGGCCGGTCGACAAGACCACCACTCGAACGGATCACCTCATGCGCGTGCTCGTGACAGGCGCCGCCGGCTTCATCGGCTCGCACTACGTGCGAACGATGCTGTCGGGCGGCTTCGCCGGCTTTGCGGACGCGGAGGTGACCGTCTACGACAAGCTGACCTACGCGGGCAACCTCGACAACCTCGCTTCGGTGGCAGGCAGCCCGCGGTATCACTTCGTGCAGGGCGACATTTGCGACGCGGCGCAGCTCGCCGAAGTGCTGCCCGGCCACGACATCGTCGTGAACTTCGCCGCCGAGTCGCACGTCGACCGCTCAATCTTCGGCGCCGCCGAGTTCGTCGTCACCAATGTGCTTGGCGCGCAGACGCTGTTCGACGCCTGCGTGAAGGCCGCGGTCGATCGTGTCGTGCACGTCTCAACTGACGAGGTCTACGGGACCATCCCCGAGGGGTCGTGGACGGAAGCCCACATCCTCGAGCCGAACTCGCCCTACTCCGCCAGCAAGGCGGGCGCCGACCTACTGGCCCGCGCTTACGCGGGCACCTACGGCCTGAACATCTCGGTCACCCGCTGCACGAACAACTACGGGCCTTACCAGTTCCCCGAGAAGGTCGTCCCGCTGTTCGTCACCAACCTGATCGACGGCAAAAAGGTGCCGCTCTACGGCGACGGCATGAACATCCGCGACTGGCTGCACGTCGACGACCATTGCCGCGGCATCCAGCTCGTCGTCGAGAAGGGGGCGCCCGGGGAGTTCTACAACATCGGTGGCGGCCTCGAGCTCACCAACAAGGAGCTCACCCAAAAGCTGCTCGACGCGTGTGGCGCCGACTGGTCGTCCGTCGAGTACGTCGAAGACCGTAAGAACCACGACCGGCGCTATTCCTTGGACGACGCGAAGCTGCGCGCAATGGGCTATGCCCCCGGCACCACGTTCGACGACGGACTGGCCCAGACCGTGCAGTGGTACCGCGACAACGAGTCGTGGTGGCGGCCGCTGAAAGACAAAGCCGCGCTCGCCAAGTGAGCGCATCGTCATGACCCGTTGGCTGATCACCGGCGCTGGCGGCCAGCTGGGGGCCGATCTGCTGCGCGTGCTCGCGGGCCGGCCGGACGTCGAGGCGGTCGGGCTCGCCCGCGCGAACCTCGACATCGCCGACGAGGCCGCCGTCCGCGCTGCCTTCGCCGACATCAGTCCGGACGTCGTGATCAACGCGGCCGCCTACACCGCGGTCGACGCTGCCGAGACCGACGAGACGGCGGCGACGTTGGGCAACGAGGTCGGACCGCGCAACCTGGCAACGGCGGCCGCGTCGTCGGATGCGACGTTGGTGCACGTCTCGACCGACTACGTGTTTCCAGGCGACGCCACCGAGCCCTACGACGAAGACGCGCCGACCGGGCCGCGCTCGGTCTACGGCCGCACCAAGCTCGCCGGCGAGCAGGCCGTCCTCGCCGCCCATCCCGTCGGCGCTCGCGTCGTCCGCACCGCGTGGGTTTACGGCGCCAGCGGTGCGAACTTCGTGAAGACCATCGCTCGCCTTGAACGCGAGCGCGAGACGATTTCAGTCGTCGATGACCAGCAAGGGTCGCCGACGTGGTCACGCGACCTCGCCACCGGGCTCGTCGCGCTCGCCGACTCCGCCGCGCCCGTCGGGGTGTACCACTGCACAAACACCGGATCGACGACCTGGTTCGCGTTCGCCCGCGCGATCTTCGAAGAGCTCGGCGCCGACCCGCAGCGGGTGCAGCCGACCACCACCGCCGCCTTCCCGCGGCCGGCGCCGCGCCCGGCCTACTCGGTGCTCTCCGACCGCAAGTGGCGGGCCGCCGGGTTGCCGCAGTTGCCGCACTGGCGTGACGCGTTGCGCACGGCGTTTGCGACGGCGCCTGACCTCATGCGTTCGGCGTGAATCCTTAAATTTCCTTAGTTTGCAAGCGATCTTTCGGTCGCGTTGCGCGAGTCGCCTGCGAAATGGCCTTGCCGTAAGGCAGAGTGTGTCGCGTTCTGGGTCGCCGGTTGCCGCCTGCAGGCGTCTTCGCCGCGAATTTCGCGCGGCTGGCGAGGTTTTGACGCGAAGGGGCTTGGGTTCGTGCGCCGTCTGGTTTCAGGAGTGCTCGTAGGCGTCGCGGTTCCCGTCCTCGCGATCGCGCCGCTTGGCAGTCCCGGCGGCGGTGGCCTGATCGGAGCCTTGTCGGCCGCCGTCAGTTCTGCGCCCCCTGCGCCGCACGCGGTCGCGCCAGCCGTGCAAAAGCTGGAGATTTCGGGCGCCGACTTCAGCCAAGACACCCAGCCGTTCGGCATGGTCAGCGCATCGTGGGACGACGGATCCCTCGCGCCAGGAGCGCACGTCCAAGTCGAGACCCGGTCGGGCGGCGAGTGGTCGCAGTGGGCCGACCTCGATCCCACCGACAGCGCTCCCGACAAGGGCAGCGCCGACGCGACCGCCGTCGCGGCCGAAGGCGACAAGACCAGCACCGGTGGCCTGTGGGTCGGCGACGCGGACGCGGTCCGCGTGCGGGTGACCGACGGCGCGCCGCCGTCCGGTCTGCAGCTCACCTTGATCAACCCAGGTGCCAGCGCGGCCGACGCGGCGGTCACCAGCAACAAGACGCCCAGCGGCGTGGCGCACGCGGCGACCGTGCAGCCGGCGATCCACTCACGCGCCGATTGGGGCGCCGATGAAAGCCTGCGCAACCACAACCCCGGATGCGGCACGCCGCAATACACCTCGACCATCAAGGTCGGCTTCGTCCATCACACGGTGACCTCGAACGACTACACGGCTGACCAGGTTCCGGGCGTGCTGCGGGCCATCTACGCCGACCACGTGCTCAGCAACGGCTGGTGCGACATCGGCTACAACTTCGTCATCGACAAGTTCGGCGGCATCTGGGAAGGGCGTTACGGCGGCATCAACCAGCCGGTGCTCGGCGCCCACACCGGCGGCTTCAACGCCAACAGCTTCGGCGTCGCGCTGCTGGGCAACTTCGACACCACCAGCCCGAACGGCGTCCAGCCGACGCCGGAGATGCTCAACTCCCTCGAGCAGCTGCTCGCGTGGAAGCTCGGCATGTACGGCCGCGACGCCCTGGGCACGACGACGCTGGTGTCGGCGGGCGGCAGCGACACCAACTACCCGGCCGGGCGGACCGTCACGTTCAACGTGATCTCCGGCCACCGCGACGCAGACCCGACCACCTGCCCAGGCCAAGCGGTGTACGACGACCTGCCGGCGATCCGCACCGCCACGAAGATCGACGAGGTGGGGGCCGCGCTCGTCGACCCGACGGTCGCAAACGACCTGTCGCCCAACGGCGGCCCGGTGGTCGTCACGTCCGGTCTATTGCAGCCGGGCACCTGGCAGCTGGCCGTCACCGACGCGAGCGGCGCCGTCGTCCGGACCATCACTGGCAGTGGTGACCCGAGCAATCCGCTGACCGCCTCGTGGGACCGCACCAACAGCTCGGGCGCCACGGTTCCAAACGGCGGCTACCAGCTCACCCTCACCAGCACGCAGAACGGCATCGACGCGATCCCGTGGACCGCGAACGTCGTCCTCGGCCGCACCGTCGGCGCCGTGAACCAGTCGTTCGGCTCCTCGCCCGGGCGGTTGACCGTGCAAGGCTGGGCGATTCGCGACGGCACGACCGGCTTCGGTTCGATCCGGGTCGCGGTCGACGGCGGCTTCAACGGCTACTTCTACGCGGACCTTCCCCGATCTGACGTGGCCGCCAGCTACCCGAGCTGGGGTCTGTACCACGGTTTCGACGTCACCGTGCCTGCCGCTCCCGGCTCGCACCGGGTCTGTGTCTACGGCGTCAACCCGGGCATCGCCGACACCCAGCTGTCCTGCGCCAACGTCGCGGTGGCCGGTCCGGCGCGGTCGCCCACCGACGCGAGCAGCAACCCGATCGGAAACCTCGACGGGTTGAGCGTCCCCACCCCCGGCAAGCTGGTGATCCGCGGCTGGGAGATCGACGTCGACACCCGCGGCGGCGTGCGCGCCGACATCTACGTCGACGGCCACGGCATGGCCTCGCTGACCGCCGACCAAAGCCGGCCCGACATCGCCCGGGCCTACCCCGGTTATGGCGACCGGCACGGCTTCTCGACGACGCTCAGCCTGCCCGGCGGCACCCACCAGGTGTGCGCGTACGGCATCAACGTCGGCGCGGGCTCGGCCAACCCGGCGTTCTCCTGCAAGTCGGTGACGCTGCCGACCGGTCCGCCGCGCGGCGCGTACGACCTCGCGACCATGACCGGGCTCGGCCAGGTGCTCGTGCGCGGCTGGGCGTACGACCCCGACACCGTCGACCCGGTGCGCGTCGACTTCTACGCCGACGGACACGGCCTGACCTCGGTGCAGGCCGACGGAAACCGGCCCGACATCGCGGCGCTGTACCCGATCTACGGTGCGGCCCACGGCTTCCAGACCACGCTGCACCTTGCCGGCGGAACGCATTCGATCTGCGCGTTCGCCATCAACGTCGGAGGCGGTGGCAACACCTTGCTCGGCTGCCGCACCGTCGTGTTGCCAACGGGTTCTCCCAAGGGCGTGATCGACGCGGCGACGGTCACCGCGCCGGGCCAAGTTCAGCTGCGCGGCTGGGCGCTCGACCCCGACACCGCAGACTCGGTGCGCATCGACGTCTACGTCGACGGAAAGGGAGCGACGTCCGTGCATGCGACCGACAGCCGGCCCGACATCGCGCAACTGTTCCCGCTCTACGGCGCCGGCCACGGCTTCCACACCACGTTGAAGCTGGCCGGTGGCAAGCACGATGTTTGCGTGTTCGCGATCAACGTCGCCGGCGGTGGCAACACGCTGCTCGGCTGCCGCACGGTGACCTTGCCGACCGGCTCGGCCTACGGCTCGTTCGACTCCGCAACCGCGGTTGGCCCGGGACAGGTCGAGGTGCGCGGCTGGGCGCTTGACCCCGACACGGTCGACCCGGTGCGCGTCGACTTCTACGTTGACGGCAAGGGAAATTCGTCAGCGACCGCTGACGGCGACCGTGCCGACATCGCGAAGGCGTTCCCGCTGTATGGCGCGAAACACGGCTTCGACAAGACGCTCATGGTGGCGAGCGGCAAGCACCAGATCTGCGCCTACGCCATCAACGTCGGTGGCGGCGCGGCGAGCACTCCGTTGAGCTGCAAGTCGGTGACCGTCAGCTGACCGTGCGCCGGCGCTCGCGTCGGGGTGGCTCAGGCTCCAGGAATGCCTGCTCCACTTCGCGTCGTGCGACGCGCGTCACGACCCGGCGTCGCCGCCGCAGCAACGCCGGCAGCCAGGCCAGGTACGACAGGTAGGCCCGCACTCGGCGAACCGCCTTGGGCCGCGATTCGAACGCCGCCACCGACGCCGTCGTCAACGGGTAGCGCAGCACCGCCCGCGCGACCAGCCCGGGCGTGGCGCAAACGGTCAGCGTGGCCAGCCTGTTCCGCTCGGTGTAGTAGGTGTGCAGCAGCGATCCGGCGCCGGTGCTCGCCGAGTGCTCGTGCGCGACCACCGCGTCGGGCACGTACACGATTCGGTAGCCAGCCAGTCGCAGCCGCCAGGAGAGGTCGACGTCCTCGTAATAAAGGAAAAATCGCGGATCGACACCGCCGACCTCGCGCACCGCGTCGGTCTTCAACGCCAGCGCGGCCCCGCAGCCGTACATGACCTCGGCGGGGTCGTCAAAGCGCCCGTCGTCCGGCTCGCCGAAGCCGCGGTCGTGCCCGTAGCCGGCCGTCGTGACGAGCCCGCCCGCGCTGTTGACCCGACCGTCGGGAAGCAGCAGCTTGCTCGTCGTCGCCGCGACTCCTGGGTCGGCGAAGGGCCGCAGCAGCGCGGCCAGCCAGCCGGGCCGGGCCTGCGCGTCGTTGTTCAGCAGCACGACGATCGGTGTGCGAACGCGTTGCAGCGCTTGAAAAACGCCGCCGGCGAACCCGGTGTTGGTTGGGCTCTGGACGACGCCGACCGACGGGTAGCGGCTGGCGAGTAGCTCCGCGGTGCCATCGGTCGACGCGTTGTCGACGACCAGAATCTCGGCGCCTTCGTCGATCACAGAGTCGAGGCAGCCGGCCAGCATCGCGGCGCCGTTCCAGGTGACGACAACCACGGTCGCGTCGGCGGGCGTGTAGGGCGGGTGCGGCGCGGCCTCCGGCATCGAGGTCAGGACGACGTCCCCGCGCCGTCGCCGCCGGCCTCGTCGTCGCGCGTCGCGGTGTCGTCGTCGCGCGTTACGGCGTCGTCGAGTTCGGACGACGCGAGCTGGCCGGCCAATTCGGTGAGTTGGGTGCGTTCTTCAAGCGCGACGTACTCCCACACCCGACGAAGTGCCGACGCCGTCCGGAAAAACACGTGACGCCCGATGGTTGACGGCAGCGTGCGGCCGAACCGCCAGGGATCGCGCACGCCGCTGCGAAACCGCAAGCGGCCCATCTCGAGGTCGAAGCGGTACCACCGCACGAGCTTGTCGAACGCCTGCCGTTCCGGCGACTCGGTGTCGAGAGCCGTGGACAGTCCGGCGAAGAGCCCGCGCGGCGCGTAGAGCTCGGGGTGGAAGTTCTCGAAGGCGATGCGCTCCGGACGCCGCCAGTACGGCCATTCGTGCGGGTATCGCGGCCAGCACATCGTCCGGTAGGTGCGCGGCGGTGCGAATCGTTCTGGAGCGATCAGCCGGCCGTGGTTCAGCGGCAGGCTCCACTCGCAGAAACCCCCG
>JAICYF010000052.1 GCA_025934355.1 Acidothermaceae bacterium | reverse complement strand
CCCAAGCTCGGCCAACCGGTGCACCGACTCCACCGGATCCAACGCCGGACGCGTCGCATCCCCAAACGGATCACGCGCCGGCCACCCCACCGTCCACAACCCAAACGTGAACCGATCAGCAGCCGACGGCACAAACGAATCCGACACCGGAACAGACCTTTCAGAAGAGGCGACGCCGACTGAGGGCATCAGCCCTTGACGGCGCCGGTGAGACCGCCGACGATGCGTCGCTGCGCGATGACGAAGAAGATCAAGGTTGGCAGCATCGAGAGAGAGGTGAAGGCGAACACGCGCGCCGTGTCGACCGAGTATTGCGACTGGAAGGTTGCAACGCCGAGCGGCAGCGTGAAATGAATCTGATTGTTGAACACCAACAGCGGGAGAATGTAGAAGTTCCAGCTGGTCACGAACGCAAGCACCCCGACCGTTGTGAGCGCCGGCGCCGACAGCGGCAGCAACACCCGCCAGAAGAAACCTAGTCGCGAGGTGCCGTTGACCACCGCTGCGTCTTCGAGCTCAGCAGGGATCGCCCGCATGAAGGGACGCAAGATCACGATGGTGATCGAGAGCGAGAACGCCGCCTCCGGAATGGCGACGCCCCAGAGGTTTTCAAGCAGTCCAAGCCGTCGCAGCTGCAAGTACAGCGGCAGCGCCGCGACGGTGAGCGGAAACATCAGCCCGATCGTGAAGAACGCGTATAGCCCGTCGCGGCCTTTGAACACGTATCGCGACAAGGCGAACGCGGCCATCGCTCCAAGCACGACGGTCAAACCGGTGGCGATAACGGCGACGACCGTGCTGTTCAGCAAGAAGTGCCAGAACGACGAAGAGGTGATGACCGTCTTGTAGTTCGTCCAGACCCAGGGGCTCGGCATACCGGCGGGATGCTCGTTGATCTGCGCGGTGGTTCGGAAGCCGCCGAGGATGACGTAGAGCAGCGGCACAATAGTGATCACCACGATGACCACGCCGACGGCGTAAGCCGCGGCAGTTCCCCATGCCGACTGCGGACCGCTCACCTTGGAGTGGCGCCGCTGCAGCGGCGCTTGGGTCGCTTGGATCACTGCCATCGACTACCCCGCCATCCGCGTCAACGAGCCTTGGGTGTCACGCCGCAGCGCGAAGCGCTGGTAGACCAGAGCGAAGATGAAGCAGAAGACGAAGAGGATCACCGACACCGCGCTGGCGTAGCCGTACTCATAGCTGTGAATGCCCTTGTCAATCAGGTACGTGGCCATGGTGGTCGACGCCCCGGCCGGGCCGCCATTAGTCATAATCCACGGCAGGTCGAAGAGCTGGAGAGAGCCGATCATCGACAGGAAGATCCAGATTCGAATGGTCGGCCCGAGCAGCGGCAGGATGACCATTCGAGTGGTCTGCCACGGCGTCGCGCCGTCGAGCGCAGCAGCCTCTCGCAATTCGCCAGGGATTCCCTGCAATCCGGCGAGCAAGAGCACGATGCCGAAGCCCATGTACTGCCAGCTGGCCACGACGAAGATGGTGTACAGCACGATGTGTGTGTCGCCGAGCCAGGCGTGAACCCAGCTTCCAGCGCCGGCGTTTTTAAACAGCTGGTCGACGAAGCCGCCTGGCTGGAGCATCAACGACCAAGTGACCGCGGTGACCGCGGCCGACAACACGTACGGCGCGAAGACCACGAGCCGAAGGAATCCGCGGCCTCGCATCTTGCGGTTGATCAAGAGCGCAATCGCGATGCTGAGCGGCAACTGGATGACCAGCGACAAGACGGCGATGATCACGTTGTGCTCGATCGCCCGGATGAAGAGCGAGTCGGAGAACGCCCGCTTGTAGTTGGCGAACCCGATGACGTCTTTCAGCGGCCCGAAGCCGTTCCACTTGTAAATGCTGTAGTAGACGGCGACCGCGATTGGCAGGATGACGAACCCGACAAACAAGATGAGCGCCGGGCCTAACAAGAAACTCAACTCAAGGCGTTGCCGCCAGCTCGACCGTCCTTTCAGACGGTCGAGCTGGCGGGCTGCCCGAGCGGAGTCCGCGACGTCCGGAAGGGTCTCCCCTGACCGGGCGGTTGCGCGACTCTGTGTGCTCATTACTGACTGGCTGCCTTAGCGACGGAGTCGGCCAAGCCTTGCGAGGTGCCCTGGCCGGCCATGAAGTTGGACACGGCGTCGTTGATCGCGTTGCCGATGGCCGCCGTCATGTACTGGTCGAAGTAGAGCTGGTTGTAGGTAACACCTTGCAGGTAGGAGAGCACCTTCTTCAAGGTCGGGTCGGAGATCGCGCTGGTGGCGTTGCCGTTCGACGGGATTGTGACGGCATTTGCCTGGATCAGCTGGGTCTCGACCGGAACGCTGGTCAGGTACTGGAGGAACGCTGCACAGGCGTCGGGCGCCTTGGTCGAGCACGAGAATCCGTCACCGCCACCAAGAGCGGCACCCGGCGTGCCCTGGCCACCGTCGACCGACGGGAACGGGAAGAAGCCCATCTTCGACGCGACGTCCTTGTCCGACGTCAGCGGCGGGATGACCGCCATCTCCCAGTCGCCCTGCAGCTCCATCGCGGCCTTGCCGTTCGCGAGGAGACCCGCGGAGCTACCAGCGCCCTGCTGAGCCGACGTCGACAAGAAGCCGTCGTTGAACGGCTTGCTGTCGATGAGCTTCTTCAGGTCGTCGCCGGCCTTCACGAAGCACGGGTCGGAAAGCTTCTTGGCGTCAAGGCTTGAGACGATCGTGTTCTGCGGGCACTCCTTGAGGATGAAGTTCTCCCAGTAGAACGCGTCCGGCCACTTGTCTTTGCCACCGAGGGCGATCGGCGCGATGCCGGCCGCCTTCAACTTTCCGACGTCGGCGATCAACTCGTCGAGCGTCGTTGGCGGCGCGCTGATGCCCGCCTTCTGGAACAGGTCGGTGCGGTACCAGAACCCGACGACGTGGTAGTCGTAGGGAACGCCGTACTGCTTGCCGTCAACGGCCCAGCCGGCGGCGCCCTTGCCCAGGTCGCCGATCCAGCTCTGCGTGTACTGCGTGATGTCGGCGAGCTTGCCGGACTGGATCTGCTGCGCGAGCGCGCCACCACCCCATTGCTGGAAGATGTCCGGCGGGGTGCCCTGCAGCGCGATCGGGATCTTGGTCTTGATGTCCTCGTTCTGGAACGGCTGGACCTTGATCGTGATGTTCGGGTGTGCCGCGTGGAAGTCGTCGGCGACCTTCTGGAACGCGCTCTTGCCGGGGTCGGTGTTCGCGTTGTGCCACCAGGTCAAGGTGACCGGGTTGCCGCCGTTGAGCTGGCCGCCGCCCGCAGACGACGAACCGCTCGGGGCAGCCTGCGACGGGGTCGAAGCCGTCGAGCTGCTGTTGCTGGTCGGGGTGGCGCTGGTGCCTGAACCTGTCTTCTTGCTCGAGCTGCAGGCGGCGAGCCCGAGCGCCGCGATTGCCACCACGCTGATCGCGGCGAGCTGACGGCTCCTCGTGCTCCGTAGAGCGGTTGTTCGTTTGGTGCGGCTGGTCATGAGCGTCCCTTCGAGTGGGAGAGACCCGCGCCCTCGCGCGGGTGCCCGGGCCTGGACTGCCTGTGGTACGCCGTGGCCGGTCGTACCGAAAGTTACCGGCATAGTCGCGATAGTTCTGACGGTGGCGTCAAGGTAATCCCGGGTCACAATCGCGGTCAACACCTTCCGGTTTCCCATGCGGAACCGTTACATTCGGCTTCTACGCCCGCGAGCCGAACGCCTCCGCGTTCCGGAAAGTTTCGGGTATGGTCGGGCGAACGATCTCGAACGAATGGACACCCACGTGCTGCGAGACGACCTCACGAACGCGACGAGACCGGGCAACTCGGTCGCACCCGGCGGCGTCGGACCGGCGACCGTCTCATCAGTGCGATCTGGAGATTCACCCGAAGCCGCAAACTTCCCGTGGCGTGATCGGAACCTCACGCCACAGCAGCGGGTTGCCGATCTGCTTTCTCGCATGTCGCTCGAGGAGAAGGCTGCGCAGTTGTACGGCGTGTGGGTCGGCGCCGACGCCTCCGGGGAGGGCGTCGCACCGCATCAGCACGAGTTGGCGCAAGGCCCGGCCGACTGGGACGCGTTCATCGCAAACGGGCTTGGCCAGCTGACCCGGCCGTTCGGCACCGCTCCGGTCGACCCCGCGTTGGGCGCGCGCGCTCTCGCCCGCACGCAGGCGGACATCATCGCGGCGAACCGCCACGGCATACCTGCCGTCGTCCACGAGGAATGCCTGTCTGGATTCATGACGTGGGGCGCGACCATCTACCCCACGCCACTGTGCTGGGGCGCAAGCTTCAACCCCGAGCTGATCGAGCGGATGGCGAAGCAGATCGGTGACGCGATGCGTTCCGTCGGCGTCCACCAAGGTCTCGCACCTGTGCTCGATGTCACTCGCGACTACCGGTGGGGCCGCGTCGAGGAGACCATCGGCGAAGACCCGTACCTGGTCGCGACGATCGGCACCGCTTACGTGCGCGGCCTGGAAAAGGCCGGAATTGTCGCCACCCTCAAGCATTTCGTCGGGTACTCGGCGTCGCGCGCCGGTCGCAACTTCGGCCCGGTCTCGGCTGGCCCACGCGAGCTCGCCGACGTGCTGCTGCCGCCGTTCGAGATGGCGATCCGCGAAGGCGGCGCGCGGTCCGTCATGCACTCTTACGCCGAGATCGACGGCGTTCCAGCGGCCGCCAACCACTACACGCTCACCGAGTTGTTGCGCGACGCGTGGGGTTTTGAAGGCACCGTCGTTGCCGACTACTTCGGCGTCTCGTTCCTGCACCTGCTGCACCGCGTCGCGGCCGACGACGCCAGCGCGGCCGCACTCGCGCTCGACGCCGGGGTCGACGTCGAGTTGCCGACCATGCGCAGCTACGGGCCGCCGCTCGTCGAGGCGGTGCGTTCGGGCGAGCTCAGTGAAGAGCTGATCGACCGCGCGGCCCGTCGGGTGTTGCTGCAAAAGTGCGAGCTTGGCCTGCTCGATCTCGACTGGCAGCTCGAGCCGGCCGCGTTGACCGACGGCGAGCAATGGCTCGACGGCGACGTCGACACCACGCGCGGCACCCTCAGTCTTGACCCACCAGAAGCCCGTGAGCTCGCCCAGCAGATCGCAGAGCAGGCCGTCGTCCTCGTCGAGAACCGCGGCGCGCTGCCGCTTGCCGACAACGCGCGCATCGCCGTCGTCGGCCCGCGCGCCGACGACCCGCTTGCCATGTTCGGGTGCTACTCGTTCCCCAGCCACGTCGGTAGCCACCACCCCGAATTGCCCTGGGGCATAACAGTTCCCACTGTTCTCGACGCGCTGCGCACCGAGCTGCCAAACGCGACCGTCACGTACACGCAAGGCTGCGAGGTCGACGCGCTCGACACTTCCGGGATCGCCGCCGCGGTCGCCGCGACTAGCGCCGCGGACGTGTGCGTCGTCGCTCTTGGCGACCGCGCCGATCTCTTTGGTCGCGGCACGTCCGGCGAAGGGTGCGACGCTCTCGACTTGTCGCTGCCCGGAGTGCAGGGCGAGTTGCTCGAAGCCTTGCTGCAGACCGGAAAGCCCGTTGTCGCGGTGCTTATCAGCGGTCGCCCGTACGCGCTCGGCGAGTACGCCAGCCGGTTGGCCGCCGTCGTCCAAGCGTTCTTCCCCGGCGAAGAGGGCGGCACCGCGCTCGCCGGCGTGCTGTCAGGGCGGGTCAATCCGTCCGGCCGACTTCCAGTGAGCCTGCCGGTGTCAGCCGGTGGCCAACCCGGCACCTATTTGACGCCACTCCTCGGCATGCAAAGCGAAGTCAGCAGCGTCGACCCCACGCCGCTGTGGGCATTTGGCCATGGCCTTTCGTACACGACGTTCACCTGGGACGACGTGCGCGTCGCGGGTGCGCCGATCAGCGAGTCGGCCGCCGAGATTCCGACGGACGGCGAGATCGAGGTCTCGGTGACGGTGGCCAACGTCGGCAACCGCGCAGGGGCCGACGTCGTCCAGCTCTACTTGCACGATCCGGTCGCGCAAGTCACCCGGCCAGAGACCAGGTTGATCGGCTACGCGCGCGTCGAGCTCGAAGCAGGCGAACGACGAGGCGTGACGTTCCGATTCTCCGCCGACCTGGCGTCGTTCACCGGCCTCACCGGTGAGCGAATCGTCGAGCCCGGCGAGCTTCAGCTGCGGTTTGGCCGGTCGTCCGCGTGCACCGAAGCCGTCGTCCGATTGGAGCTCACGGGCCCGCAACGCGTCGTCGGTTTCTCGCGGCAGCTTGTCGCCCCCGCTGTCATCAGGTGACGACGTAGTGATGCAGCGATCCACGCACGGCTGGTTTCGCAATCCAGTGCTGCCTGGGTCGCACCCCGATCCGTCGATCTGCCGGGTCGGCGACGATTACTACCTCGTCACGTCGACGTTCGAGTATTTTCCGGGACTGCCGCTGCACCACAGCAAAGATCTCGTGCATTGGCGGCTTCTCGGCCACGTGCTCGACCGGCCTGGCCAGTTGGACCTCGACCGTGTGCGCGCCTCAGGCGGCCTGTACGCACCTACAATCCGGCACCACGACGGCGTTTTCTACGTCGTCTGCACACTCGTCGACGGCGGCCGCGCCTCGGGAAACTTCGTCGTCACCGCGATCGACCCCGCAGGCAAGTGGTCCGACCCGGTATGGCTGCCGCAGGCCGAGGGTTTCGACCCGTCGTTGCTTTTCGACGACGATGGCACCGCTTGGTATTGCGCAGCGAAACAGCTCGACGAGGCCGGCCACACCGCGGTGTGGGTGCAGCGGTTCGACACCGAGCAACTTGCGTTGGTCGGTGAGCAGACGACCATCTGGGAGGGCGCGTTGCGCGGCGCGCGCTGGTCAGAAGCGCCGCATCTTTACCGCATCGGCGACTGGTACTACCTGATCACCGCAGAGGCCGGCACGTCGATGGAGCACGCGGTCGTCGTCGCGCGCAGTGCGGAAATCACCGGACCCTACGTCGGGTGCGAGCGCAATCCGGTGTTGACCGCGCGTCATCTCGGGCCCGATGCGGCGATCGTCGCCACCGGTCACGCCGACCTCGTCGAGACCCAGAACGGCGAGTGGTGGGCGGTGCTTCTCGGCGTTCGCGACGGCGAGCGCGGCCTCCTCGGACGCGAGACTTTCCTCGTGCCTCTCACATGGGACGCCGGTTGGCCGGTCTTTTGCCCGGGGATCGGTCAGGTGCGCCTCGCAGAGCGCCGTCCGATGTTGGACGACGTCGCCTGGCCTACCCAGCCCCGCTGCGACTCGTTCGACGACGCCGAACTCGCGCCCGACTGGATGTTCGTGCGCACGCCGCGCGAGCCTTGGTGGTCGCTATCGGATCGGCCCGGGTGGCTTCGACTACGTGCACGGCCCGAGGCGATGACCGACGTGGCCAATCCAAGCTTCGTCTGTCGCCGCCTCTCGGCGCGCGACTTCGCCGCGTTCACGGCGCTTGAGTTCGCGCCAAGCTCGGACGACGAAACCGCCGGCCTGGCGGTCGTCCATAGTCCAGATTTCCAGGTGCGCCTGGAGATCCTAGGCGGTGACAGACGCCTGGCGCGGGTGGTGCGACGCGTGGGTGGCGTCGACGAGATCGTCGCGACCGCGCCGGTTTCGACCGGACTTGTTCGCTTGGGCGTCGAGTGTCACGGTGCCGACGCGGAGTTCCGGTTGAACGACGGCGAAGGTTGGAATCTCGTGGCGCGATGCGACGTCGGCGGGTTGAGCTACCGCGACGCCGGCGGGTTTTTCGGGGTGGTGATCGGCGTTTTTGCCTCTAGCAACGGAAAATCCGGGTCTGGGGTCGCGGACTTCGACTGGTTCGAGTTCAGCGCGCTCCCAGCCTTGTCGTCTGATGCCGCCTCGACGGCTGCGTATCCTTACAGCACCAAGCCATCCAAGGAGCTGTCGTGAGCACCGGCGAGCGCCGACGTGTCACCATCGCCGACATCGCCGAAGAGGCAGGGGTTTCGGTACCCACTGTCTCCCGCGTGCTGAACGGTCGGATGGATGTCGCGCCGGAAACCCGCGGCAGAGTCGAAGAACTGCTGCAGCGGCACGAATATCGGCGACGTGGCACTCCCAAGACCGGCCAGGCCAGCCTGATCGACCTGGTCTTCACCGATCTCGACAGCCCGTGGGCGGTGGAAATCATCCGTGGTGTCGAAGACGTCGCGCACGACTTCGGCGTCGGAGTCGTAGTCTCCGCCGTGCACAGCCGGGCGACCGCCGAACGTCGCTGGTGGCAAAACGTGCAGGCCCGGGCGTCTGACGGTGTGATCCTGGTCGCGTCTCACCTGCACCCGAAGCTCGAGGCCCAACTGCGGCGCCACCCACCAACGGTCGTCGTCGATCCGGCCGGAGTGCCGACCGCAGACCTGCCGACGATCGGCACCACGAACTGGTCGGGCGGGTTGAGCGCCACCGAGCACCTGATCGGTCTTGGCCACCGGCGGATCGCGGTGATCAGCGGTCCACCGCGTTTGCAATGCAGCCGGGCCCGGCTTGACGGATACCGTACGGCGCTTGACGCGGCCGGCATCGAACCAGACGAGAACATGATCTACCAAGGCGACTTCTACCACGAGTCGGGATTCGCCGGCGGTCAGAAGTTCTTGGCGCTCGACGAACCGCCAACCGCGATCTTCGCGTCCAGCGATCAGATGGCCTACGGCGTCTACGAGGCGGTCCGCCAGCAAGGGCTTCGGGTGCCTGCCGACATCAGCATCGTCGGCTTTGACGACCTGCCCGAGGCGCGCTGGTCGTCGCCGCCGTTGACCACCGTCCGGCAGCCACTTGCGGAGATGGGCATGCTCGCGGCTCGCACGCTGCTGCGGTTGGTGCGCGGCGAAGAGGTCGAGACGCTGCGGTTCGAGCTGGCGACGCAGCTGATGATCCGGGAGAGCACCGCGCCGCCGCGCGGCGCGTAATCGAGCACCGCGCCGCCGCGCGGCGCGTAATCGGACGCGGCGCGGCCCCGCGGCGCGTAATCGAGCACCGCGCCGCCGCGCGGCGCGTAATCGAGCACCGCGCCGTCCCGACGCCGTGTGCCGCCCCCCCGCGTCCCCAAACGCCGTCCGAAAGTTTCAGACCTTCGGTGATCGGTTTCGTTTGCACTCCAGACTTAGGTCAACTCCACCGGCGCCGATACCCAGGTAGTGCTCGGCGCCACGCGCCGCGCATGAGTGTGTCGTTCACCCCCGACGGCGCACGCGTGTGCCGAACTGCCTGGGAGCCAAGGTTGAGTAGCAGCCTCGAGATGCACGCGACAGCACAGCGGACCGCCGCTGACCGTCGACGCGCGATGTCCGCGCGACTGACCGAAGCCGTCATCGCTGCGGTCGGCGTTCTCGTGACCGCCGTGTTGGCCAGTGGCCACCACGTCGGCTACGCGATCACGGTCGGAGTGGTCGCCGCAGCGGTCGTCATCGCCGTCGCAGCCGCCATGCGTCGCCGCGAGTCGGCCGATCTGCGGCTGATGTCTGACACGATCAGCACGCTGGCCGCAGGTGATCTGACGGTCGAGCTGCCCAGATTCGACTCGGGTCCGGCTCAAGCCATCTCGCAATCGACGAGCGAGCTGGTGCTGAAGCTGCGCGAAGTTCTGACGGAGAACAAGCGCGTCGCGGAGTTGCTCGACAACCAGTGGCAGCTGATGAACGAAGTCGCGTGGGCGATGATGTCGATGTCCGAGGGCACCGTGAAGGACGTCGCAGCCGCTGCCAACTCGGCCAACGAAGTCTCAGAGCGGATCGCGGTTATCGCCGCCGGCGCCGAGGAGACTGCCGCCACGATCAAGGACGTCGCCGACCACGCGTCGCAGGCGTCGACCGTCGCGGCATACGGCGCCCGCCAGGCCGGCGGGGCAAGTGAAACCTTTGGCGAGTTGGAAGCCGCCTCGAACCGCGTCGAGTCGATCGTGAAGCTCATCGTCAGCATCGCGTCGCAGACGCACCTGCTCGCCCTCAACGCCACGATTGAGGCCGCCCGGGCCGGCGAACACGGCCGTGGCTTCGCGGTTGTCGCTGGCGAGGTCAAGCAGCTCGCGGAAGCAACCGCGCACGCAACCGATGACGTCATCGCCACGATGCAAGACATCAAGAACGGCTCGCAGAGCGCGTCCGCCGCGATGTCGGGAATCACGACGACGATCGATCAGGTCAACGACTCGCAGTCGGCGATCGCCGCCGCCGTCGTCCAGCAAACCGCGGTGACCGAGTCGATTGGCACGAGTTCGGCGATTGCGGCCGAACGCGCGACCACGCTGGCTTCCAACGTCAAGGCGCTGACCGACGCCGTCCGGCTGAGCGCCTACAGCGGCGCTCAGGCGCGCACCGTCGCGGCGGACGTCCAGGGCGCGGAGGCAAGCCTGAAGCACGTGCTCGAACGCTTCCGCTTCGTGCCGGTGGAGACACTGGCGACGGAGGAGGTCGTCGACGAGCTGGGCAGCGGTATCGAACACGCGAACGGCGTCACGACCGTGCAGAACTTCGTCCAGGGACCCGGCGTCAACCAGTTCAACTACCAGGGCAAGTGGGGCCACGCGACCGCGAACGTCGAGGCGAATGGCACGAACTCGCACTCCAGCATGCCTGGCGACACGGCGACGCTTCGGTTCGTCGGAACGCGCATCCGCTTCTACGGTGTGGCCGCGGCCAACCACGGCATGGCGACGGTGAGTGTCGACGGCGGGCCCGAGAGCGTCATCGACCAGTACGCCGAAACCCGCGTGCATGGCGTGATGAACTGGGAAAGCCCGGTGCTGCCGCACGGAGAGCACACGTTCCGGCTCACCGTTCTTGGTGACAGCAACCCGCGGTCGCGGTACGTGTGGATCAACATCGACAGGGTCGAGATTGTCGACTAGGTCGACCTTCGCCGGCTAGCCCGGTGGCATGCTGAGCACATGCCGATTGACGTAAGCCATCACGACTTCATCGCCAGCCGAGACATCGGTGTGCTCGCGACCATCAAGCGCGACGGCCGTCCGCAGTTGTCGACCATCAACTACCACTACGACCCTGGGCGTTCGCTGTTGCGGATGTCGGTGACCGACGACCGCGCGAAGGTGCGCAATCTGCGTCGAGACCCGCGGGCCAGCCTGCACGTATCGAGTGTCGACGGTTGGCGTTACGTCGTCGCCGAAGGAATTGCGCGGCTGTCACCGGTGGCCTCCGCCCGCGACGACGAGACGGTCGAAGCGCTTATCGCTTTGTACCGCGACATTCGCGGTGAGCATCCCGACTGGGACGACTACCGACGTGCGATGGTCGAGGACGGCAGGCTGGTGCTCAGCATCGACGTCGAGCGCACGTACGCGTATCGCGACTAGGGGTTCAACCGTCGCGCAACCGGAGCATCAAAGACTCCAGCGTCAGCAACGGATTCGCGTTGGCGTCGAGCAAGACCCGACATTCGAGGATCGCGTCGAGCCGGCGCAACGTCGACTCAGGCGACGAGTTTTCCGCCAGGGCTTGCATTTCAGTCGCTCGATCGGTGTTTGCGATGTCGACGCCAGCGTTGAGCTGGAGCACGAGCACGTCACGGTAAAAGCCGGCGAGATCGGTGAGCGCGCGGTCAAGCGCGTCTCTCGTCGTGCGGGTGGCTCGCGACTTTTGCCTTCCCTCGAGCTCTTTCAGTGCGGACGACGCCGCGCGGCTGGCGCCGCGCGTGATTGCCGCGCCGCTTTGGCCGCGTCCGAGCCCGGTTGCAGAACCACCTTCGCCGAACGCCTCTTTGAGAGACGCGGTTTCAGCCTCGTCTAGTTCGGTGGTCAGCTCGGCGACTTCGGCGTTGACTGACTTCAGCAACGCGTCGGCGGCATCGAGGCACGCGCCGACATCCGACAGTTTCGACGGGATACGCAAAACCGCGGCGCGACGATCCCGCGCGGCCTTGTCGGTGGCGAGCCGGCGAGCGCGACCGACGTGGCCGGCGGACGCGCGGGCGGCGAACTCCGCCGTCGTCTCGTCAACACCGTCGCGGGTTTGCAGCATAGCGACGACGTCGTCGGCCGCCGGAGTGCGCAATGACACAACGCGGCAACGCGAGCGGATGGTGACCACGAGGTCTTCGGCCGATGGCACGCACAGCAGCCACACAGTGCGAGCCGCCGGTTCTTCGATCGCCTTCAGCAACACGTTGGCCGCACCCTCGGTCAGCCGGTCGGCGTCTTCAATCACCATGACCTGCCAACCCCGGCCGGACGGCGAAAGCGCAGCGCGCCCGACAAGCTCGCGAGCCTCCTTCACCCCGACCGAAAGCCCTTGCGGCCGGACGAATTCGACGTCAGCGTGGGTGCCCGCGAGCACGGTGTGACAACCTGCGCACACGCCGCACCCTGGCTCGGCCGCAGCGCACTGGAGCGCGGCCGCGAACGCTTTCGCGGCGACCGAACGCCCGGAACCCGGAGGCCCGGTGAACAGCCACGCGTGCGTCATGCCAACGCCGCGCGCCGCCTCGCGCAGCGACTCGACAACCCGTTGTTGACCGATCATCTCGTCGAAGACCGTCATTGCCTTTACCTTCGGGCAATCTTGATCGGCGCGGTGAGCCGAGGGGCGTCGGCTGCGGGCGGCACGACAGGCGCAAGACGATCCACGATGATCCGGTGAATCGTCTCGGCGCTCAGCGACGCGTCGACCACGAGGTAGCGGTCCGGCGCGGTGTTGGCCAATTCCCGGAACGCGTCGTGCACGGTCTGGTGGAATTCAAGCGACTCCTGCTCGAGCCGATCGGGCGAGCTGTCACGCAATGACGTGCGCGCCAAACCTTCTTCGACCCGGACGTCGAGCAGCACGGTGACGTCGGGCTTTAGGCCCGACGTCGCGAACGACGAGAGCCGCTCGACTTCTCCCAGCGACAGATCGCGCCCGGCGCCTTGGTAGGCGAGCGACGAGTCGACGTAGCGGTCAGTGATGACAACGGCGCCTCGAGCCAGCGCGGGCCTGATGACCGACGCGACGTGCTCGGCGCGGTCGGCCGCGTAGAGCAGCGCTTCGGCGCGCGGCGACAGCTCACCGGTGGCGGGGTCGAGAAGCATCTGGCGAAGCCGCTGCCCGATCGGGGTGGAGCCGGGCTCCCGCGTGACCACGACCTCATAGCCGCGCTCGGTGAACCAGTCGGCAAGCATCCGGGCTTGCGTCGACTTGCCAGCCCCTTCGCCACCTTCGAACGCGAGGAAGAACCCGGTGGACACGCCCCGACCGGTCAGCGGATGGTGCCCGCGCAGCGCCGCGCCAAGGTCGCGCCACAGCGGCACGTCGCGATCGTCCATCTGCCGGTAGGCGACAATGCCGACCACGAACGCGATGACGCCGGCGCCCAGCAACGTGAGCGAAGGCCCGTCGGCGCGCAGCACGATGTTCTGGAAGTGCACGGTGTGCAGGCCGATGGCGCCAGAAATGAATGGGCCGGCCACGACCATGAGAAGCAGGGTGACCTGCATCATCGACTGCAACGTGGCCCAGGTGCGACCGCGCTTGGAGTCTTCGACTTCCAAGCCCAGCAAGGTGTATCCGGTCACCCAGGCCACACCTGAGCATGCGCCCATCAGCGTCGCGCCGAACACGACGAGCACGAGATTGTGGACAATGGCGGTCACCGCCAACACCAGCCCGGCGGCCGCTATCGACATCGCGAACAGCCGACGCCGAGAAAGCTGGCCGAGCAGCCGTGGTCCGAGGAACATGCCCGCCGCGAGGCCGACGAAGACGGAGCCGAACAGCAGACCGTAGCCAGGGTCGCCGCCCCCGAGGTCGACGACGTAAATCTTGGCCAGCCCCACCACGACCCCGGCGGCGGCAAACGCGCCGAGCATGCCGATGACCAGGCCACGCACCACCTTCGTCTGGCCGATGAACTGCCAACCGTCGATGATGGAGCGGACCACGCTGGCGTGAGAGACGTGTTCGCCGCCGCGAGAGAGTTCTTCTGCGGACGGCCTTCGTCGTCCGCCCTGATGCGAGACCTCGCGCAAGGTGAAGATTGTCGCGGCTGACACCAAGAACGTCGACGCGTCGAAGTACAGCGCGAGGTCGACCTGGTTCGTGGTGAAGAAAGACGCACCGCGGGCGAGGATTCCGGTCAAGAAGCCAAGCAAAGCGAACACGCCGCCGGCAACCGGCGCAGAACCGTAGGTGGTCAGCAAGCTCAGCTGGTTCGCTTGCTCGAGGCGCTCCCGCGGCACCAGGTTCGGGACCGTGGCCTCCTTGGCCGGGATCCAGAACAAGCTCAGCGTCTCGATGAGGAACGTCGCGACGAACAGCCACCACAACGTGTGCACGAGCGGGATGGACACGTAAAGAGAGAACCGCCCGATGTCGGCGATCACCATGGTCATGCGCCGGTCGAGGCGATCTGCCAGAGCGCCCGCGAGGGGCGCCAACGTCACCGCCGGCAGCAGCCGAACGAAGACGACGATGCCGACCGAGAAGTTCTTCGCCAAGAAGGTGTGGCCGATGGCGAGCGAGGTGGCCAGCGACGTCTGGGCTAGGAAACCCAACCAGTCGCCAAAGCTCGACAGCGACAGCGCGATCCACAGCTTGCGGAACGACTTGATCGCAAGGACGCCGCGAAAGCCGACCACGCCGTCGGTGCCCGAAGCGGCGCGCAACGCGGTCGCCGTCGACGGTCCGGCGGACGGCGTCCGACGGGGCGTCTGCGGATCGCTGATGACGTGCTCCTGCTGCTCGCGGACCAGCCCCTAACCGGCCCTGGCGACCTTCAGTATCTCGTGTCTGTGCGCAGGCGTCGCTTTTGCGTCGCTCTTACATAACCTTCGCGTCCCGAACACAGCACGGCCCGACATCATCGTGAAGGTTCGACACACGGAGGTGAGCGCGATGAGCGTGTCGGAGTTTCGGTCGGACGCCGTCGTGGTGCCCGCGCTGGCCAGCCATGTCAGGCCCGGGCTGGTGCTTTCAGAGGCCGAGGCGAGAGCCGTACTGGAGGGGGCGGCGCGCCGTGACGTTTCCGCTGGCGGCAGCTTCATGGCCGGACCCGCTGGCGTGCAGGTCTGGAGTGGGCCGTTCGAGGGTGCGTACGGCGCCCGCGGCGCCGCCGCGCGGTTGGGCTGCGTTGACTGGACCTATAACACCCCGGTCGCGCACTACGCGACGATCTACCGCGTGGTGGTCACCGCGGAGGGGCTGGCGGCCGGCGAGACGACGGCGAGCGTCCTGGCGAACGTGCTGGGGTTGGCGCACGTCCCGGTCTCGCGGGCGTGCCTCACGATCGCGACGCCGCCCGCCCGCGATCCGTTCCGTCGCCAGTCAACGTGAGTGAGCTGCGGCCTGGCCGACGTGCGTTCAGCCAGACCGCGAGGCTGCGGTCTTCTTCGCCGCCGTCTTCTTCGCGGCGCTTTTCTTCGCGGCGCTTTTCTTCGCCGCGGTCTTCTTGGCGGGCGCTTTGCGCGCGGTCTTCTTCGGCGCCGGACCGCGCGCCCGCTTGTCGGCAAGCAGTTCCGACGCGCGCTCCAAACTGATGGTCTCGACATCGTCGCCCTTGCGCAGCGTCGCGTTCGTCTCGCCGTCAGTGACATACGGGCCGAAGCGACCGTCGCGCACCACGACCGGCTTCTCGGTCGCCGGATCGACACCCAGCTCGCGCAACGGTCCGGCGGCCGAACCCGAACCTCGGCCACGTTGTTTCGGTTGCGCGAGAACGGCGATCGCCTCGTCTAGCGAGATTGACAGCAGCTGCTCCTCGCTCTCAATCGATCGCGTCTCCGAACCTTTTTTCACGTAAGGGCCGTAGCGGCCGTTGCTCGCGACGACGTCTTCGCCATCGACAACGCCGAGAATTCGCGGCAGAGTAAGCAATTCGAGTGCCTGATCGATGGTCACGGTGTCGAGTGACATCGACTTGAACAGGCTCGCGGTACGCGGCTTCTCTTTCGAGCCCTCGGGCAAGACCTCGGTGACGTAGGGGCCGTAGCGGCCATCCTTCGCAACGATTTCCAAGCCGCTGCGCGGGTCGCGGCCGAGCATCCGGTCGCCGCTCGGCTTGGCCAACAGCTCCTGGGCGTACGCAACTGTCAACTCGTCAGGCGCCACCGTCTCGGGGACGTTGGCGCGCTGCCCGTCGCGCTCGAGGTAGGTGCCGTATCGGCCCACCCGCACGACAATTCCCGAGTCCCCAAGGGGAAACGAGCTGACGTCGCGGGCGTCGATCTCACCGAGCCGGTCGTGCACCATCGACTTCAGCCCGGACGCCGGACCGTGGCCGTCGGGCGTCGGCGTCGTGATCGGCTGCCCGTTTCCGTCGATGGGGCCGCCGAAGTAAAACTGCGTCAGCCACTCGGTGCGCGCGGTCTCACCGTCGGCGATGCGGTCGAGGTCTTCTTCCATCTCCGCGGTGAAGTCGTAGTCGACCAGGTCGCCGAAATGCCGCTCAAGCAATTGCACGACAGCGAACGCCAGGAACGTCGGGACGAGCGCGCTGCCCTTCTTGAACACGTAACCCCGGTCGAGAATCGTGCTCATAATGCTGGCGAAAGTGCTCGGCCGACCGATCCCGCGCTCTTCGAGCGCGCGCACCAGACTCGCCTCGGTGTAGCGCGCGGGCGGGGTGGTCGCGTGGCCGACCGGTTGCAAAGACTCCACCTGGACCACATCGCCCTCAGCCAGCGATGGCAGCCGCCGCTCGCGGTTCGCGTCGTCGCCCTCGTCGTCCGAGCCTTCGACATAGACCTTTAAGAAGCCGGCGTGCGTGATGACGGTTCCGGACGCGGAGAATTCGGCGTCCTGGCCGGTGTGCGCGGTCGCGCCGAGCCGCACGGTGACGGTTTGCCCGGTGGCGTCGGTCATCTGCGAAGCTAGCGTGCGCTGCCAGATCAGCTCGTACAGCCGGAACTCGTCTCCACTCACCTCGCGCGCGATCTCGCCGGGTGTGCGGAACTGGTCGCCCGAGGGACGGATCGCCTCGTGCGCCTCCTGCGCGTTCTTCACCTTCTTGACGTACTGCCGCGGTGAATCGGGCAGGAACTCGCGGCCGTAGAGCTCGCGAACTTGGTTGCGCGCGGCGGTCAACGCGGTCTCCGACAGGGTCGTGGAGTCGGTGCGCATGTAGGTGATGTAGCCGTTCTCATACAGCCGTTGGGCCACCCGCATCGTGGTCTGGCTGGAGAACCGCAGCTTTCGGCTTGCCTCTTGCTGCAGCGTGCTCGTCATGAACGGCGCCGCAGGCGAGCGCCGATATGGCTTGCTCTCAACACTTCGGACGACGAAGTCGACGTTGCTCAAACCGTTTGCAAGCGACGTCGCGGCAGGTTCGTCGAGGTGGACGACGTCCCTGTTTTTCAACGCTCCAACCGAATCGAAGTCGCGACCGGTGGCAACCCGCTTGCCGTCGACCGCGACCAGGCTCGCCTCGAACGTCGGGGACGTTGCGAAGACCGCGTCGACGTCCCAATAAGAAGCGGCCCGAAACGCGATCCGCTCGCGCTCACGGTCGACCACCAGCCGGGTCGCGACGCTTTGCACCCGGCCGGCCGACAACCGGGGCATGACCTTCTTCCACAAGACCGGGCTGACCTCGTAGCCGTAGAGCCGGTCGAGGATCCGCCGGGTCTCTTGTGCGTCGACCAGCGACTGGTTGAGGTCGCGCGGGTTCCGGGCGGCCTCTTCGATCGCGTCGCGGGTGATTTCGTGGAACACCATCCGCCGTACCGGCACCCGCGGCTTTAAGACCTCAAGCAGATGCCAGGCGATCGCCTCGCCCTCGCGGTCCTCGTCTGTCGCGAGGTAGAGCTCGTCGACGTCCGAGAGCGCCGCTTTCAGTTTCGCGACCTGCTGCCTCTTGTCGGCGTTGACGACGTAAAGCGGCTCGAAACCGTTGTCGACGTCGACACCGAGCCGGGCCCACGGCTCCTTCTTGTATTTGGCCGGGATGTCGGCGGCAGACGTCGGCAGGTCGCGGAT
>JAICYF010000302.1 GCA_025934355.1 Acidothermaceae bacterium | reverse complement strand
TGGAATGAACCGCGATCGCCCCTTGCTGCTCGGCAACCCGCGCGCTCAGCTTCACGCGCTACTTCAGGCTCGTCGTCCGTTCTACGAAGAGGTTGCCACGCACACGATCTCGACCTCCGGCAAAGAGCCGGCTGACGTCGTCTCCGAAATCGCCGCGGTGCTGTAATGACGACTCGTATCACCGTTCCCGGCGACCAGCCGTACGACGTCGTGGTCGGCTTCGATGTGCTCAACGAACTTCCGACGCTGATGAAGCCGACGGCGGCCCGCGTCGCGGTCATACACCAGCCGTCGGTCTCCCTGTTCGTCGACGACGTCGTGAAACGCCTCGACGGCCTCGACGTCGTCCGGATTGAAATACCTGACGCGGAGGGCGCGAAGTCCGTCGAAACCGCTGAACTCGCCTGGGAATGCCTTGGCAGCAAGGGATTCACCAGAACTGACATGGTCATTGGCGTGGGCGGGGGAGCGGCGACCGACCTCGCGGGTTTCGTCGCGGCGACCTGGTTGCGCGGCGTCGACGTCGTCCAAGTTCCGACCACCCTGCTCGGCATGGTCGATGCGGCTGTCGGCGGCAAGACCGGGATCAACACCGCCGCCGGCAAGAACCTCGTCGGCGCGTTCCACCCGCCGGCCGGCGTGCTGTGTGAGCTGTCGACGCTCACCAGCGTTCCACCGCCTGACTACGCGGCCGGCCTCGCCGAGATCGTCAAGGCGGGATTCATCGCCGACCCCGAGATCCTGTCGCTCATCGAAGACGCCCCGCGCCAGGCGCTGACGCCGTCCGGGCCACACACCCACGAGCTCATCACGCGTGCGATCGCCATGAAAGCTGCGGTCGTCGGCGCAGACTTGCGCGAGCGCGCGGCCGTCGGTCCCGGCGGCCTTGGCAGGGAGATCCTCAACTACGGGCACACGCTCGCCCACGCCATCGAGCGGCGCGAGCACTATGGCTGGCGGCACGGCGACGCGGTGTCGGTAGGCCTGGTCTTCGCCGCCGCGCTGTCATGCCACGCCGGCCTGCTCGACACCGAGACGGCTCATCGCCACCGCGCAATTCTCGAATCCCTCGGCCTGCCGACGACCTACGCCGCCGAGGCGTGGCCGGATTTGCGGACCGCGATGGCCGTCGACAAGAAAACGCGCGGCGCCACCCTGCGTTTCGTCGTCCTCGAGGGTCTTGCTCGGGCGAGAATCCTGGCTGATCCCGATGAAGCGGTGCTCGAAGCGGCGTACGCGGAGGTGGCGCGATGACGCGCGTGCTGGTGCTCAACGGTCCCAACTTGTCGCGTCTCGGCATGCGCGAGCCCGAGATTTATGGCGCGGAGTCGTACAGCGACCTTGTCTCGCTTTGCTGGAACACGGCCGCCGAGCTTGGTCTCGAGGTCGACGTGCGGCAGACCAACGACGAGTCGGAGTTGATCGGGTGGCTGCATGAGGCCGCCGACGACCGGGTTCCCGTCGTCCTCAACCCAGCCGCGTTCACCCATTACTCCTACGCGCTGCGCGACGCGGTCGCGATGCGAACCGCACCCCTGATCGAAGTGCACATCACCAACCCGGCCAGCCGCGAGGAGTTCCGGCACACCTCCGTGGTGGCCGCGGTCGCCACCGGCTCGATCGCCGGCTTTGGCCTGGACTCCTACCGGCTCGCGCTCACGGCCATCGCCCGGTCCGGCCGATAGGCGGCCGCCGGGTAAACTCGGGGTCCGCGCCCGCGAGTGGCGCGCGCCTGCCCGATCAAGCTGCGCAAGGAGTCGACGTCCGTGGCGACCACGAACGACCTGAAGAACGGCATGACCCTCGATCTTGATGGTCAGCTCTGGAACGTCGTCGAGTTCCAGCACGTCAAGCCCGGCAAGGGTCCGGCGTTCGTGCGCACCAAGCTCAAGCACGTGCTCACCGGCAAGGTCGTCGACAAGACGTTCAACGC
>JAICYF010000084.1 GCA_025934355.1 Acidothermaceae bacterium | reverse complement strand
CGCGCGTCGGCCGCGAGCATCTCGTTGAGGTCGGCCAGCATGTCTTTGACCGCCTGCATCGACGACGCCGCGTCAGGCGAGCCCGACTGCATTTGCTGCATGGCGTTCTTCATGCCGCGGAACTGGCTGTCGAGCAACTCCTGCCGTAGCAGGTCTTTCAGCTGGTCGTACGTGGCGCGGGCTTCGGGGGAGCGCCAGTCGTACTCGGAAAGCGCGCGAATCGCCCGCGCCGGATCAGACGGCAAGGTGTCGAGTTCGGCTTCCCGCAGGCGCGCGTCGTCGCTTGGATCGGGGAACAACGCCGCGCGCTCTTGCCCAACGGCTTTGTCGAGCAGCGCGCGAGCCTCTTCCAACGTCCCATCGAGTCGACCGCGTTCGCGCAGCGCCCGCCGCTGCTCGCGCACCCGCCGCAGCAGGTCGTCCATTCCGCGCAAGCCCGGAGCGCCCCGATGCAACAGGTCACGCAACGCGTCGGACGTGTTCGCGCCGTCCAGAACTGAGTCGCCCAACTCGTCGAGGGCTTGCGCGACGTCGTAGGGCGGGGCCAGCGGGTCGGGCCCGTCGTGCCATGGGCCGTACCGATACGCCGGAAGGCTCATCTCTCAGCCGCCGTAGACCGTGCGGCCGGGGACTTCGTCTTTGCTCAGCCGCCGGGTCAAATAGAGCCCTTCCAAAGCGAATTCGACGGCCGCCGCGGCTTGCCCAGGGTCTTCTCCGCCATCGACGCCAAGCCGTTCCATGACTTTGGCGAGTCCCTGGACGGGACCGATGCGCTTGAGCAGCTCCGCCGCGGAGACCAGCTCTCCGGTCTCCACGGTCTCGCCTTCCTCGAATCGGTGAAGCAGCCCAGCCAGATCGGCGGTTCCGAGCTTTGCCCGGAACGTCTCGGCCGTCGCGCGACGCAGCAAATGCACCAGGACGTCGCGCTCCCGCCCCTCCTCGCTGACCTCGAATTCGACCTTGCCCAAAAGGGAATCCACCACGGACGGCAGGTCGCACACCCGGGCGACGGCGTCCGGCTCGCCGGTGAGCGCGGCCCGGCGCAACGCAGACGCGGCGACGGTCTCCGCGGCCGCAATCGCGAACCGCGCTGACACGCCCGACCGCTGGTCGACTGACGTCGACTCGCGCACCAGCCGGGTGAACCGGGCGACGACGTCCAAGAGATGCGTTGGCACGGTGGCGGCGAGCTCGGCTTCTTGAGCGATGAGGCTGATCTCGTCGGAAAGCCTTAGCGGGTAATGGGTTTTGACCTCGGCGCCGAAGCGGTCCTTCAACGGTGTGATGATGCGGCCGCGGTTGGTGTAGTCCTCGGGGTTAGCGCTCGCGATCAGCAGGACGTCGAGCGGAAGCCGCAGCGCGTAGCCGCGGATTTGGACGTCGCGTTCCTCCAGCACGTTGAGCAACGCGACCTGAATGCGCTCCGCTAAGTCGGGAAGTTCGTTCACCGAGAAGATTCCGCGGTTGAACCGCGGCACCAATCCGTAGTGCACCGTTTCCGGGTCGCCAAGTGTTCGGCCCTCGGCGACTTTGATCGGGTCGACATCACCGATGAGGTCGCCGACGCTGGTGTCGGGAGTCGCGAGCTTCTCGCCGTACCGCTCGTCGCGGTGCTTCCAGTCGACGGGCAGGTCGTCGCCGAGTTCAGCGTGCAGGTTGCGGCAGCGCGCGCACACCGGCTCGTAGGGGTGGTCGTTGATCTCGCAGCCGTCGACGACGGGAGTCCATTCGTCGAGCAGCCCGGCGATCGTGCGAATCAGCCGGGTCTTGCCCTGGCCGCGTTCGCCGAGCAGCACGAAGTCGTGGCCCGCGAGCAGCGCCCGCTCGACGTGCGGGAGCACGGTCTCGTCGAACCCGACGATGCCGGGAAAGCGTGGTTCGCCGGCGCGCAGCCGATGCAGCAGGTTGTCACGCACTTCGGCCTTGACCTGCTTGTGCACGTGGCCGGATTCGCGAAGGGCGCCGAGGGTGGAGGTGGTTGGCCGGGTCGGACCAGGTTGCGAGGTTGCGTCAGGTGTCATTTGCACGCATTCGACCTTACGTCGGGGCAACGCTCGATGCGGTGGTGGTTTTTGCTCGACCGCCGGGCCCTGGGTACCTGTACCCGTCCGAGGACAGGCCTGTAAAGGTACGTTCGGGCCGATGAAGGCCCCGAACGTGATCAACCAGGAGGGGGTGACACCCCGACGGGCGCGTGACAGCCGGTTGCGATGGCTGCGAAACTGTCGACGTGCCACGCTTCGGGGACGGACTTGCCGTCGACGCTGACCTCGTCCGGGCGGCCGAGGCGGCCGCGTTGCAAGCTCGCCGACCGCTCGGCCCGCTCAATCCGGACCTGGCCTGCGTCTTCGTCTGCGGTGATGATCCCGAGCAGGTCGGCGCGGCGCTGGCCCGGGCGTCGTCTGTGCTTCGCGCGAGGACGGTCATCGGTTGCAGCGGCAGCGGTGTCATCGGCGCGGCCCAAGGGGTTGAGGCGAAGAGCGCGGTCAGCGTCTGGGCGGCCGTGCTTCCCGGCGTGCGGGTGCGCGCTTTCCACCTCGAGGTCATCCGCACTCCTCAGGGCATGGCGATCCTCGGCTTGCCGGAGAGCGCCGAGGCCGACGAGGTCGCGGTCCTGCTCGCCGATCCCTACTCCTTTCCGGCCGACGGTTTTGTCGAGCAGACAAACGACGCGCTTGGCCTGCCGCTGGTCGGAGGCATGGCCGCTGGCACTCGCGGTCCAGGATCGACTCGGTTGCTGCTCGACCACCGGGTCGTCGATCGGGGCGCCGTCGGCGTCGTCCTTGGCGGACCGGTCGGGGCGCAAGCGATGGTGAGCCAGGGGTGCCGCCCGGTCGGACCGCCGATGACCGTCACCGCGTCCGATGGAAACCTGCTCCTCGAGCTCGCCGGTGTTCCGGCGGTGCAGAAGCTGCAGGAGATCCTGAGTTCTTTGTCAGCGACCGACCAGGCCCTGGCCACCGGCGGTCTGCACGTCGGCATCACGATCAACGAGTATCTCGACGAGCACGACCGGGGCGACTACATCGTCCGGGGCATTCTCGGCCTCGACCAAGCGCGTGGCGCGATCGCGGTCGGCGACAGTGTGCCCGTCGGCCGCACGGTGCGCTTCCAGGTTCGCGACGCCGCGTCTGCCGACGATGATCTGCGCTCGATGCTGCTCGCGGTGCGCCGGGAGTTTTCTGCCGTCGAGGGCGCCCTGTTGTTTTCCTGCAACGGCAGAGGAACGAATCTCTTCACGTCCGCCGACCACGACGTTTTAGCGATGCGGCAAGGCCTTTCGACGTCCGGCGTGGCTGGCTTCTTCGCCGCCGGTGAAATCGGCCCCGTTGGCGGGCGCAATCATTTGCACGGGTTTTCCGCCGCGGTGTTGGTGTTTGGCTCGGCTCGGCCCGAACTCGTGCCTGAAGGCGCATGAGCCAACCCGACCCGGTCAACGCGCTGCGTCGGATCGCTTTCCTGCTCGAGCGGGCACACGAGCCGACGTACCGGGTGCGTGCGTTCCGCGGCGCCGCGGCGGCCCTTGAAAAGCTGACAACAGAAGAGATCGGACGACGTGCGCAGCGCGGCACGCTGACCGAGCTGCGTGGCGTCGGCAAGGTGACGGCGGCGGTCGTCACCGAGGTGCTTGCCGGCGAAGAGCCGTCATATCTGCAGAAGTTGGCGGCCGAAGCCAAGCAGCCGGTCGCTGAAGGCGGGGCCGAGATCCGAGCGGCCCTGCGGGGCGACTTGCACACCCATTCCGATTGGAGCGACGGCGGCAGCCCGATCGAGGAAATGGCACTCGCCGCTCGTGAGCTTGACAGCGGTCCGCACGAGTACATCGCGCTGACCGATCACTCCCCACGGTTGACCGTCGCACGCGGCTTGACCGCCGAGCGGCTGCGCGAACAACTGCGTGTGGTGACCGACCTCAACGAGCGGCTGGCGCCGTTTCGGATTCTCACCGGCATTGAATGCGACATCCTCGACGACGGATCGTTGGATCAAGAGCCCGAACTCCTCGCCCAACTTGATGTTGTCGTCGCCAGCGTGCACTCGAAACTGGCGATGCCGTCAGACGCGATGACCAAACGGATGGTCAACGCGGTGCGCAATCCGCACGTCGATGTGCTGGGCCATTGCACGGGGAGGTTGCTGAAGGGTCGCGAAGGCGGCAAGGGTCGGCCTGAGTCGAGCTTCGACGAGGTCGTGGTTTTCCAAGCCTGCAAGGAAAACGGCGTAGCGGTGGAAATCAACAGCCGCCCCGAGCGGCTTGACCCCCCAATGCGGTTGCTCGCGGCGGCTGTTGAAATCGGGTGTCTGTTCTCAATCGACACTGACGCGCACGCGCCCGGCCAACTTGATTGGCAAGCCTTTGGCTGCGCGCGGGCCGAGGAATGCGATGTGCGACCCGACTCGATCGTCAATACCCGGGATCTAGATGGGCTTCTTTCGTGGGCGAAGCGCGGTCAGTGACAGACCCAATGTGGACCGTCGACTGACCGCGCGCAAGCCCTGACTTTGTCGGTGACCGTTTCGTTATTCGAGCACGGGCGCGAGTGGCTGCTCGACTTCGCCACCGGTTGGGGGCGCGCCCCGGCCGAGACCGGACTTCGTCGACAACCGCTTCTCCGGAAGCACGAACGCGAGTGCCAAACCGACCAACACCAGCGGCACGGCCCACAAGAACGTGCTGTTGATGGCGTGCACGTAGGCGCCGTTGAAGATGTGCAGCAGCGAATCGGAAAGGTTGCCCTTCGCCGCCTCGCCGTTCGCGAGCGCGTGTCCGAGCTTCGCCCGGTCAGCAAGATTGTCGGTGTGCCCGGCGACGTAGTTCGCGAGCATGTTCGTGACGAGCGCCCCGAAGACCGCGACGCCGATCGACGAGCCCATGCTCCGGAAGAACGCGTTCGACGACGTGCCGACGCCGAGGTCGCGGTAGGGAACCGAGTTCTGAATGGCCAGCACCAGGACCTGCATGACGCAGCCCATCCCCAGACCGATGACGAGCATCGCGCCTGCGAGCGACGCGTACGGCGTTTGCTCCTGCACCAGCGACATGAGGAAGAAACCGAGCGCGGTGAGCACCATGCCGATGATCGGGAACATCTTGTAGCGCCCGATCTTGGTGATGATGCGGCCGCTTCCGATCGACGCCGAAAGCACGCCGACCATCAACGGCAGCAACTCCAGGCCGGACATCGTCGGAGAAGCGCCGCGCACGACCTGCAGGTACAACGGCAGGTAGACGATCGCGCCGAACATGGTGAAGCCGAGGATGAAGCCGATCACGTTGGCCACCGTGAACACCTTGTTGCGGAACAGTCGCAGCGGCAGGATCGGCTCCTCGGCGTGGCCCTCCCACAACACGAACGCGGTGCCCAGAACGGCGGCGATGATGAAGAGGCCGACGATCTGCGTCGAACCCCAGGCGAAGCCGCCGTTGTGCGCCTTGCCTCCGAGCGACAAAGCGAGCAGCAACGCCGACGTGCCGGCCACGATGATTGCCGCGCCGATGTAGTCGACCCGGTGGTTTCGCCGGTGGAACGGGATGTCGAGCACAACGCTGGTGACGACCAACGCGACGACACCGACGGGCAGATTGATGTAGAACACCCAGCGCCAGCTCAGCTGCTCGGTGAAGAAGCCGCCGAGCAGGGGCCCGACGACGCTGGAAAGCCCGAACACCGCGCCGAAGTAACCCTGGTAACGGCCGCGCTCGCGTGGGCTGATGACATCGCCGATGATCGCGAGCGCCAACGTGATGAGGCCGCCGGCGCCAAGACCTTGCAGCGCCCGCGTGAAGATGAGTTCGGTCATGTTCTGGCTTGCGCCAGCCAGCGCCGAGCCCACCAAGAAGATGACGATCGCCACCTGGAAGATGACCTTGCGCCCGTACAGGTCGGAAATCTTGCCGTAGAGCGGTGTCGACGCCGTCGACGTCAGCAGATAGGCCGTCACGACCCAGGCGAGGTGCTCTTGACCGCCGAGGTCGGAGGTGATGCGCGGCAAGGCGGTCGCGACGATCGTTTGGTCGAGCGCGGCGAGCAACATGCCGAGCATCAGACCCGAAAGCACGACGAGGATCTGCTTGTGGCTCATGTGAATCGGCTCAGGCAACTCACCGGACTCGCCGACAGCAGTTGCTGGCGCGCCGGCGCGAGCCGCGTCGTCCGCTGAACTTTGACTCATTGAGTGATCTCCTCAGTTACTCGCGTGGCACGCGCCTCGTGGGACGCGGCAAGTTCGTCTCCCAAGCGGGAAAGCAACGCGGTCAGCGTCGCGACGTCGTGTTGTGGCCAGCTGCTCACCGCGCTGCCAAGCACCTCGGCCAACTCTTGCGCGACCGCCTGGACTTCGGCACGTCCTTTTGCGCTGATCTCCAGGCGGCGGGCCCGCTTGTCGTCGGGATCCGCGACGGCGACGGTGAACCCGCCGTCGCAAAGCGCGCGCACCTGGCGACTCACCGTCGAGGGGTCAAGCTGCACCGCGCTCGCCAGGTCGGACAATCGCATCGGCCCTTGCTCGAGGAGTTGGCCGAGCAGCACGAGGCCCGCCTTGTCGCAGCTGCTATGCACCCGCACGCTACGCAATCGCTGGGCCCGGCGGACCACGGTGTAGAGCGCGTCGACGAGCGGTGGCTCCGGATTGGCTCGCTGCATCGGCGGCCTTCCACTTGTTTGCACCATACAAGTATCGGCCGGGTGGGAGTGAATCTCAAATCGAATCCGTTCGCGAATTCGGGTGTTGAAGTGACCGCGGTCGTTGCGATGATTCCGCTTTCCCGGATCCGTCTTCCTGGTGGTCGCCGTCGCCGCTCGAAGGAGAGCTCATGTCCAAGCTGGTCACCCAACGTGCCGCGGGTGAGTCGTTCGTCGGCCCCGCGGTCGAGGCGCGGGGGTTGGTGAAGCATTACAAGGGGCGCGACGGCGTCGTCGAGGCGGTCCGCGGGGTCGACCTGCGGGTCGAGGCAGGCGAGATCTTCGGGTTCCTCGGCCCGAACGGCGCAGGTAAGTCGACCACGGTCCGCATGCTGACGACGCTGCTGTCCATCACGTCCGGCACCGCTCGGGTGGCCGGCGTCGACGTCGCCCGTGAGCCTGACGTCGCGCGTCTGCGCATGGGAGTCGCGCTGCAGGAGGCCGGGCTTGACGCGCGGCAGACCGGTCGCGAGCTTCTCGTGTTGCAATGCCGGCTCTTCGGCATGAGTGCGGACGACGCCGCTTCGCGGGCACAGGAGCTGCTCGAACTAGTCGATCTGGTCGACGCGGCCGACCGCCGCATCAAGGGTTACTCCGGCGGCATGAAGCGGCGACTCGACCTTGCGTCGGCGCTGGTGCACGAGCCGCAGGTGTTGTTCCTCGATGAGCCGACGACCGGCCTCGACCCGGCGAGTCGGCTGGTGGTGTGGGAAGAGGTCCGCCGGATCAACGGCCACGGCACGACGGTGTTCTTGACCACCCAGTACCTGGAGGAAGCCGACCAGCTGTGCGACCGGATCGCGATCATCGACGGCGGGCGGATCGTCCGCGAGGGAACGCCCACGCAGTTGAAGACCGAGTTGCAAGTCCGGCTCGGGCTCGACGACGAGCCGAGCCTTGATGACGTTTTCCTGGATGCGACCGGCCGCACACGCGAGCGCGTCGCCGGCGTTGTGCGGGAGGTCGGGGCATGAGCTACACCTGGGTGCTTGGGCGGCGGGCGCTGCGCGAGGCGTTGCGCACGCCTGAGGCGCTGTTGCCGACCTTGTTCATTCCGATGTTCTTCCTGGTGGTCAATCTCGGCCAGGCAGGCAAGATCTTCCCGTCGTCCACCACTGGCTTCTTGGACGGGCAGAACTACGGGGCCTTCCAGCTGCCCAGCTCGATGCTCTTGGCGGCGTCGTTCGGCACCGCGGCGCTGTTCCTCGTCGAAGACATCGAGGGTGGCTACTTCGACAAGCTGCGCAGCTCGCCGGTGCCGCGCACCTCGTTGGTGCTTGGTCGGCTGGTCGCCGAGGTGGTCAAGGGTCTCGGCATCGCGATTGTGCTGGTGTTGCTGGCGCTACCGTTCGGGATTCATGTGGCCAGCGGCTTCGTCGGGTTCCTGTTGCTCATCGCGTTGACCGCGCTGTGGGCGGTGGTCTACGTGGGCTTCATGCAGCTGATCGCGCTGAAGACGCGCAGCGCGGCGGCGACCAACTCCGGCGGCCTCATCTTCTTCCCGCTGCTGTTCTTGACCCCGAACTTCGTGCCGCGGCACATGCTCACCCGACCGATGGAGATCGCGGCCACCTGCAACCCGGTCACCTACGTGATGGAGGCGCTGCGGTCGCTGATCCTGCAAGACCTGGTGTGGGGGCGGGTGCTCACCGGATTTGGCGTGGTCGGCGCACTCGGCGTGGTCATGGTGATGCTCAACCTGCGAATGATCCGGCACTACGACTGACACCGCTCTGCTCGGGGCCGGTGCCGGAGCCGGTGCCGGGGCCGGGGCCGGGGCTGGCCGGCGGCTGGGTTTGGGCATAAGACCGCTTCACAAGTCAACGGCACGGCTAACGTCTGAACGTATGGGCGTGATCCGTGCCGTTGGCTCGCGAAGCGGAGTGATCGCCGCGGTCGCGCTGGCGCGCGGCCGCAGCGCCGGCCACGGATGACCTCAGTCGCCGGCCACTTCGGCGTGAAACGCGACCAGCTCTTCGGCCACCCGCTCGGGACGTTCCTCCGGCAACAGGTGCCCGGCGCCTGCCACCGGCACCCAGGCGGCCGCCGGCAGCTCGGCGGCGACCCGCCGTCCGTAGGGCAAGCTGTGCACGCGGTCCTCGGCGCCCCACATGACCAGTGCCGGGGGCGGCGCGGCCCGGACGATGTTCCACGCCGCCTCAACCGAGACCATGTCGACGGCCGCGGCGAAGTGCACCAGCCCGCGAGCCGCGCCCGGCGCGCGCAACGCCTCGACGTGTCGGTCGAGCGGCCGGTCGGCCAGGGCCTCACTGCCTCGCCCGACGGCGACGCCGAGCACCCGCTCGGCGAGCTGCGGCACCAGCGGCAGCGCCCGCGCACACAACGCTCGCACGCCGGGCACCAGCATCGGCAGCGCCCCGGCCACCGGCCACGCGTCGGCGTGCAGCGGCGTGTCGAGCAGGGCTAACCCCGCCACCCGCTCCGAAGAGAGCGCAGCCAGATGCACCGCGACCGCCCCGCCAAGACCGTGCCCGGCCACCACGATCTGCGCTACGTCAAGGGTTTCGAGCAGCCCGGCTAACAGATGGGCTTGCGTCGCCAGATCTATCCGTCGTCCGGTGCGCTCAGAACCACCGAGTTGCACGAGGTCGGGAGCGACGACGAGCAAATCGTCGTCCGAGGCCTTGCACATTTCCGGGGCAACGTCGCGCCACAGCTGCGAGGACGTCGGGAACCCGTGCAGCAACAAAACCGCCGGCGAGGGGGAGAGGCCGTCGCCGCGGCTACCCCACGTTGTCACCCGCAATCGGATCCCGTCGACGACTCGGTCGGTGGACTCGGCATCGAGGCAGGAACGCATGAGGTCATCCTGCACCCCGAAGCAGCGCAGAAACGTCCCCGAGGCGGGCAAGATTGCAGGATGACCGACGTCGGAGACGCAGCACTCGGCATCGATGACACGCGCGTTGCCGCGAAGCTGCTCCAACCCGTGGCCCGCCGGACCCCGATCGAGAGCTCGCGCGCGCTCGCCGCGTTGGTCGGCGGCCCGGTCAGCTTCAAGTGCGAAAACCTGCAGCGTGGCGGCTCGTTCAAGATTCGCGGCGCGTACGTGCGCATAGCGAGGTTGTCGGACGACGAGAAGGCTCGGGGCGTCATCGCCGCTAGTGCCGGCAACCATGCGCAGGGCGTCGCGCTCGCCGCGTCACTGCTTGGCACGCGCGCGACGGTGTTCATGCCGATCGGCGCGCCGTTGCCTAAGGTCGAGGCGACCAAGAGCTACGGCGCGCACGTCGAGTTTTTCGGTCACACCGTCGATGAGGCATTGCGGGAGGCCAAGTCCGCGGCGGAGCGCACGGGCGCGGTCTTCATCCACCCGTTCGACCATCGTGACATCGTCGCCGGCCAGTCGACGGTGGGATTGGAGATCCTCGAGCAGTGCCCCGACGTGCGCACGATTCTGGTCAGCGCGGGTGGCGGCGGACTTTGCTCCGGTGTCGGCTTGGTGGCGAAAAGCCTTGCGCCACACGTAAAAGTGGTAGCCGTGCAGGCGGCGCAGGCGGCAGCATTTCCAGGCTCGCTCGCGGCCGGTAAACCGGTGGCGCTCACCGAGATGACGACGATGGCCGACGGCATCGCGGTCGGCTGTCCCGGTGAACTCACGTTGAGCATGGTGCGGCAGTACGTCGACGATGTGGTCACTGTTTCTGAGGAGTCGCTGTCGCGCGCGCTGCTGTTTTGCCTTGAGCGGGCGAAGCTAGTCGTCGAACCGGCGGGCGCTGCCGGTGTGGCCGCGATTCTTGATGCGCCGCAGGCATTTGAGCCTCCGGTGGTCGCCATCTTGTCGGGCGGCAACGTCGACCCGGTGTTGCTCGTGCGTGTCTTGCGGCACGGCCTTGCCGCCGCCGGCAGGTATCTGTCGTTTCATGTCCGCATCGACGACCACCCTGGTGCGCTGGCGAAGCTGCTGCACACCCTCGCCGACGCCGGCGCGAACGTGCTCGACGTCGTCCATGAGCGCACCGGGCCGACGCTGCACGTCGACGAGGTCGAGGTCGCCTTGCAGGTCGAGACGCGTGGGCCCGACCACTCCGACGAAGTGCTCGAGCTGCTGCGCTCACACGGATATCGGGTCGCGTTCGTCTAACCGCGGCCTAGGCACGCTCGCGAAACCCGACAGCGAAAACCACTGCGGAAACGCTTTTCGCAAGCTCGCCTGGCCGGCGATGTCGAGGTCGCCCGACCGCAACGCGTCCGGCCAACGCAGGTCGCCGCGCCAAATTTGCGTCAGCACGCGAAGACGCGCGGTGACACTGACGCCGACGTCGAAACCGGGGTCCGCGTCGCACACGTCCGCGTCGTCCGAGGTGATGACGAGCCACCAGTGGCGCGCCTTCGCGGGAACGTCGGTGAAGCTGAATTGCACGACAGTGCGGCCCGACGGCGCCGCGGAGTGGTCAACGTTGCGGTGCATGTCCCAGAGCAGCAGCTTCGGGTCGAGGTCTTCGTCGCCCAGCTCGCCGATCCACCGAATGCCCCATGCGCCAAGTGCTTGAACGACGGGCGCGAGCTCTTGGCCGGCTGGCGTCAATACGTACCGCACGTCGGCGCCGTCGCCGACCCGTCGCACGACCCCTGCCCGGGTGAGTTGGGTCAGCCGGCGCGAGAGCAAGGTCGGCGACATCCGCGGCAATCCGCGCCGCAACTCGTTGAACCGGGAGCTGCCCGCGACCATCTCGCGCACGACGAGCATCGTCCACCGCTCGTCCAGCAACTCCATCGCCTTCGCGACCGGGCAGAACTGGTGATACGTCGTCCCCATCCGCGCAGGCTACGTCCGCGGTGCCGCCGCAGTACAGATCTGGTACTAGTGACGCCTCGCCGTCCGCTCCTAGCCTCGCTTGACAGCGAACCGCGAAAAGGAGATCCCGATGAGCGCCACGATCGAGTCTGCCGACCACGCCATCAAGGCCAAGCACCGCGCGATGTGGGCGCTTGGTGACTATCCCACCGTCGCTGCGGAGGTCATCCCCGACCTCGGGGCGGTTGTGGTCGACGCGTGTGGTGTGCGGGCTGGCCAACGTGTGCTCGACATCGCCGCCGGTTCCGGCAACGCCGCGATTCCGGCCGCGGCGACCGGTGCTGACGTCGTCGCCTCCGACCTCACGCCCGAGATGTTCGAGGCTGGACGACGCGCCGCCGCGGCCCGCGGCGTCGAACTGCAGTGGCAGGAGGCGGACGCCGAAAACCTGCCGTTCGCCGACGGCGAGTTCGACGTCGTCCTATCGTGCGTGGGGGCGATGTTCGCGCCGCACCACCAGGCCGTGGCGGATGAGATG
>JAICYF010000065.1 GCA_025934355.1 Acidothermaceae bacterium | reverse complement strand
CGCGCGGCGTCGCGCCCTCGGCGACCACGACGATCGGCGAGTAGTGGCTTTGGAAGCGGTGCTCGATGTGGTCGCACACCTTCTTGATGTCGAACGGCACCTCGGGGATCAGCACGACGTTGGCGCCGCCGGCCATGCCGGCGTGCAGCGCGATCCAGCCGGCGTGCCGGCCCATGACCTCGACGATAAGCGCGCGATGGTGCGACTCCGCCGTGGTATGCAGCCGGTCAATCGCCTCGGTGGCGATGTTGACGGCGGTGTCGAAGCCGAAGGTGTAGTCGGTCGCCGACAGGTCGTTGTCGATGGTCTTTGGCACGCCGACGACGTGGACGCCGAACTCGTGCAGCTTCGTCGCGACACCGAGGGTGTCTTCGCCGCCGATCGCGACGAGTGCGTCGACGCCGAGCTTCTCGAGGTTGTCGCGCACCGTCTCGAAGCCGTTGTCAATCTTGGCCGGATTGGTGCGGGAGGAGCCGAGGATCGTGCCGCCGCGCGGCAGGATTCCGCGCACCTGCGGGATGCCGAGCGGCACGGTCTCACCGTTGATCGGGCCGCGCCAACCGTCGCGGAACCCGACGAACTCGTAGCCGTACTCTTCGACGCCCTTGCGCACGACAGCGCGGATGACCGCGTTGAGTCCCGGGCAGTCACCGCCGCCAGTGAGAACTCCGACTCGCATCGCTTCCAACCTCCCGGTAGACAAACAGCGGAAAGCGTAGCGCCGGCGGCGCCGGATCCCACACCCGGTCGCGACTACTCAGGACCCGCCGCGCGAGCAGTCAGGACAAACGTCCCGAATCAAGCGGGTGCGGCGCGCCGCCGCTGACGTCAGGCGGATTGCACGGCTGCGCCTGAGCCGTCGTCCAAGTCTTGTTCGATTTTGCCGAACCGCTTGAGCTGCTCTTTCGCCTTGGTGGCGTAGATGTCGACGTACTCCTGACCCGACAACTTCATGAGTTCGTACATGATCTCGTCGGTGATCGCGCGCAGCACCAGCCGATCGGACTCCAAGCCGGTGTAGCGGCTGAAATCGAGCGGCTTGCCAAAGCGCACCTCAGGCTGCACCAGCTTCGGAACGACCTGACCGGGCGGCTGCAGCCGGTCGGTGTTGACCATCGCGCACGGGACGACGGGGGCGCCGGATTCAAGCACCATGCGAGCTATGCCGGTGCGCCCACGGTAGAGCCGGCCGTCGGGTGACCGGGTGCCCTCGGGGTAGATGCCGAGCAACTCGCCAGCCTGCAAGACCTCGAGGCCGGTGCGCAGCCCCGCCGCGCTCGCCTTGCCCCCGGACCGGTCGACGGAGAGCTGGCCGATGCTCTTGAAAAACAACCGGCTGAACCACCCCTTGACGCCCTTGCGGTTGAAGTACTCAGCCTTGGCCATGAAGGTGACCTTGCGGCCGGGAATCACCAGCGGGGCGAAGAACGAGTCCGAGAACGACAGGTGGTTGCTAGCGATGATCGCCGCACCTTTCGTCGGCACGTTCTCCAGGCCGACGACGCGCGGCCGGAACACCAGCCGAAGCGTGGCGCCCAGCGTCCATTTCGCCAGCCAGTAGAACACCCGAGCACCCTATCGCCGCGACTGCGGCAGCGGGCGGGCCGCGCCCGGGCGCTTCGTGGCCTCGGACCTGCCGCGCCCTCGCGCGCTGGCCGGTGGCGTGCGACCATCGGTCAAATCGAATGGCCGAGCGGGTCGCGAGCCGACGGGAGTCGCGGGTTTGTTGGAGCTGCCGGGCGCGCGCCCATTCGCGCAAGACGGCGGTCGCGTCGGCGTTTTGTTGTGCCACGGGTTCACCGGATCGCCGGTTTCGATGCGGCCATGGGCTGACTTCTTGGCGGCGGCCGGCTTGACGGTGCGGCTTCCCCGACTGCCCGGGCACGGCACTCATTGGCGTGATCTGCAGCTCACCCGCTGGCCCGATTGGTTCGCCACCATCGAAGCTTCGTTCGACGACGTGCGCAGCCGCTGCGACCAAGTCTTCGTGTGCGGATTGTCGATGGGCGCAACGCTAGCGCTGCGGCTGGCCGAAATGCGCGGCACCGAAGTCAGCGGCCTGGTTGTGGTCAACCCGTCGCTGCTCAGCCTGCGCAAGTCGCTGTGGCTGCTTCCGCTGTTGGAGAAGGTCGTGCCATCGGTAAGCGGCATTGGCAACGACACCGTCAAGCCACAGATCGACGAAGGCGGCTACGACCGCACGCCGCTACGGGCATTGCGGTCGTTGACGCAGCTGTGGGCGGTCACCCGATCCGACCTGGCCCGGATAGATCAGCCGATCTTGGTCTACCGCAGCGCTGTCGATCACGTGGTCGAGCCGGCCAGCACGGCCTTGCTGCTCAAGTGCATTCGTTCAACGGACGCCGAAGAACGCGTGTTGCACAACAGTTATCACGTTGCAACTCTCGACAACGACGCGCCGCTGATCTTCGAGGGAAGCTTAGGGTTCATTCGTCGGCTGAGCACCGACGCCGCAAAGTCGCCGTACGCCGTGCAGGATTGAGACATGCCAGGTCGAGACAACGGGTTCGTCGCCCGCCACTACCTGCCGTTGGCCGATCTGGACCCGCGGCTGGCAGAGGCGATGCTGGACGTGCTGCGGGCCGAGAGCATCGCGGCATACGTCGAACCCAGCACCGGCCGGCTCGGCGGATATCTCGAGGTGCACATGCCAGCCCGCCCGCACGACCGGTTGTGGGTTGACCGCGAACAGCGCGACCGCGCCGCCGCCCTGCTCAGCCAACACACTGCGGCCGCGCCTTTGCCGGTTGACGAGGCGCCCGCCGACGACGTCCGCCCGTCGTTCGAAGACGCGTGGGCCGAACTCGTGGCGAACTATGACGCGCACGACTCGACGGCGGCGACGCCCTGGCCGGCCGCCGAAGACGTGCTCGAAGCGCCCGCCGATCTGCTCGAGGGACAGCAGGAGTTGCCCCTCGACCTACCCGACGCTAACCCCATCGTCCCGCGCCGCATCGTTCGGCCCGCCGAAAGCGGCGCGTCGACGCCGGATGACGTGGTGGTGGCGAGCGGATATGACTCGGAGTACGACCCGCTGGCGGCGCTCGACGAACACTTCGTCCCGCCGACGCCACCGAAACCGCCAAAGCTGCGACCGGCCACGAGGTGGGCCATCCTCGCGATCGTCATCGGTTTTGCGCTGATCATCTCCAGGGAGTTCAGTGACGCGGTCCCTGGCGGCGTGTTGCTCGGCGTCGTCGCGATCGTCGGCGGCTTCGCGAGGTTGGTGGCCGGTATGCGATCCGACCGCGAGTCCGACGACTCAGACGACGGCGCGGTCGTCTGAGGGCACTCGCAACACGGCCAACACGGGCCGGTGATCGCTCGCTCGCGCCATCTCAGGCACCTCAGGAACGCCGCACTCGACCACCTCGATGCGTCGGTCGACAAAGACGCCGTCAATGCGCCGGGCGGGAGCGGTGGCGCTATATGTGTGCTCGCCACCCGCAGGCGCAACGGCGTACGCGTCGGCGTAGTGCGCAGCCAATGCTCGCCACGCTGGTTGAGTCGGCACCTCGTTGATGTCGCCGGCGATGACGGCCGGACCACCAAATTCCTTCACTTTCAAGAGAATTTCGTCAGCGTGACGGACTCGCTCGTCGGCGTCGAGGTCGAGATGAACGCTCCCGACGACGAACTGCGCGTCACCAACCTGAAGCCGGGCGAGCGCGATCCCGCGTTGGTGCAGCCCGCGCTTCTTCGACAACAACACGTCGCGGGTGGCAATCACTCGAACGCGAAGCGACGCGAGCAGCAGCATCGCCGCCGCGGTTCGGCCGCCCGTGACCACGAACAAACCCGACTCGCTCGCGAGCTCCGCGCATTTCGTCCGCCAGCGCAGGAAACGCGGTGCCTCTTGGACGCACACGACATCCGGCTCGCAAGCCTTGATGACCGTGGCGACGGCGTGCTTGTCATCGCGCAACGACCGCACGTTGTAGCTCAGCAAGCGGATCTCCCGGGCCACGCAGCGCTACTTGACGAGATGCGGTGGCTGCGGCGCTGTTGGTGTCACGTCACCCTTCACGGTTGGCTCCAGACCTGAGTCGAACTGCACGTTCGTCACGGCGATAACGCCTGGTTGCACGCGGCACTGTGGCGGGATCACGGCGGGACACTCGTCGGCCTCGACATGCCACGTCGCGTCGAACGCGTACACGCTCCCGGTTACATCGAACGTTGCGCCGAGGTGGAAGCTCTCGCTGTCGCCCTGCGCAAAGACCACGGCAAAGCCAGGAAGCTCGTCAGCGACTGGCGACTCCGCGGCGTCGGTCGCAACGAGATGCAATGCGCCGCCCACGTCGAGTGTGCCCGATCCTTGGAACCACAGCGTAACGTGGCTGCCAGTCAATGCGTCCGCAGTCACCTTGCCATCGAAGACATACAGGCCGGGCGCTCCTAAGGAGCACACCCCTAGATCGAGGTCGCCTGAATAAAAGCCAGGTGCTGTCGGGCAATCTCCGTTCGGCGGCCCGCTCGAAGGCGGTGCGCTCGAAGGCGGTGCGCTCGAAGGCGGTGCGATCGATGGCGCGGAGGACGGTGACAAGCTTGGCGGCGGACTCGGTGAAGGCGTGGCCGTCAATGTCGGAGTTGGGGATGGAAGCGGCTGGGTCTGCGGATGCGGCACAGGCAGCGGATTAATCGCAGGGTTGCACGGCTCGCATGGAGGTGTTCCCGTGCTGTTGCCAACTGCCGAAACGGCTACCGGATCGACAGTAATCGAACCAACTCCGACGATGCCTCCAAATGTCGTCGGCACCTTTCGCGGCGGAAACTCGACTCGGACCCGTACAGGGTTCGACCCATCGGCGGGCGCCCATTGGACGCAGTTAGTCTGCGTCGAGGCCGTGAACCCACTCGCAGGGTCGGGGGCGGCGCAGCTTGACCAGTCCGGGTTCGGCAAGTTGGCATCAACGACGCGCTGCACGACATCCGCGAGATTGTCGTCCGGTAAGACGTTCGCTGGGTCGGCCAGGTACGACCGCAGCTCCTGCGCCCCAGCGAGTGCGCCGCTGTCGACCGCGTTTTGCGCGTTGTGCCGTACGTCTTGCGCGTGCCCAACATCGACGACCAGCGCGCAGAATCCGAAAAGCACAATCGCAAGCAGCGCGACGATGATGGCTACGGCACCCTCTTCGCGATCACGTGTCTGGGTTACGACGTGCACCATGACCAGTCACCCGTGGGTAGAGCCTCGTATCCCGATGTCTCGACCGTCGGGGAACCGGTGGATGGGTCGATTGGCGCCTGTTGTTCGATAGAGGTCACGCTTTTCACCCGGATTGAGCCGTCGTGAGGCAACGGGGCGTAGCCGGTGACGCCAACGGAATCGACCACCTCGCAGACCGTGAGGGTGTTGCCCGGAGACCAGCCGTTGGGGTCGACCACCACAGCGACATAGAGGTGACCCGTCAGATCGCCTGTCTCATGTCGCGCCGCGCACATTAGCTTCGCGATGTCGGGCGATGGCGAGGACACAGAGGTGTCGAGCGACGGTGAATAGCTCGCACAGTCGCTGGGGTACGGATTGAAGTTGGCGACCGACCCCTGCCTGGCAGCGTCCTGCGCGCCGCCACGGACGCTGAAGCCGTTGCTGAAATACAGGCCATAGTCGATGATGCCGAACAAAATCAGCACCAGAAGAGGAAGCACCAGGGCGAACTCGACGGCCGCGGCGCCGTCGTCCGATTGAATTCGACGCATGCGCCAGGTCGCGCGGAAGCGGCGCGACAGCGCGGTCATCTGGTCACTCCTTCGCCGGCCTGGCCGGAAGACATCGGCGTCGCCAGGTTAACCGCGCGACGGCGCCGCTCCCCCGATATCGGCGCGAATCGGCGGAAAGAGAAGCCGGAATCAGCGAGTGCGCGCGAGGTCGGCGGCACCGACGAGGCCCGCGGAACTGCCGAGTTCGGCCAGAACAACCGGGGCGTGCGGCCGGTAGTCGCGCCCGGTCAGTGACGACGCGAACGCGGCGGCCGCCGGTTCGAGCAGCAAAGCGCCCGCGTCGGAAACGCCACCGCCAACGACGAAGCAATCAGGGTCGAGGGTCGCGGCGAGCGAGGCCAGGCCTTCGCCGAGCCAGCGACCGACGATGGCGAACGCCTCGCGCGCCCCCTCGTCACCCGCCTGCGCGGCTTGGGTCACCAGCGGGCCGGTGATCGCCGACGGGTCGCCACCGGCGAGCTCAAGCAGCTTCGGCGTGCGAATCGGCGCGGCGGTGGCGAGTTCGCGCGCCTCGCGCACCAAGGCCATGCCGCTCGCGTACTGCTCCCAACAACCATGGTTGCCGCAACCGCACAAGCGGCCGTCGGGGACGGCGCGAAAATGGCCGAATTCTGCGGCGATTCCATACCCGCCGCGGTACAGGTCGCCATTGAAGATAAGCCCGCCGCCGATGCCGGTTCCGATGATGGCGGCGACGACGTCTCGCTTGTCGCGAGCGGCACCGAACCGGTACTCCGCCCACGCGTGGCAGTTGGCGTCGTTCTCCACCACGATGGGCAGGTCGATGAGCTTGGAGACCCGGTCGGTCAGCGGCTCGTCGCGCCACACCAGGTTCGGGGCGAACAGGACGTTGGCCCGGTCGAGGTCGATGAAGCCGGCCGCGCCGATGCCCACCGCCTCAACGTCGTGGTTCTCGAGCAAGCTGGCGACCAGTGAGCCGATGACCTCCGCGATGGCCGCGGGGTCGGTCTTCGGCGTGTTGTCGCGTGTCTGATCGAGGACGTTGCCTGCCTCATCGACAACCCCGGCGAGCACTTTGGTGCCCCCGACGTCGACGCCGATGGTCAGCCCCATGCGCGAGTCTCCGATCGGTTTTGCAGTCAGTGAGCGAGCCCGCGGGAACGTTCCACCATTCGGGCACGGTCATGCTCGCATGAGGGGTTTCGGGCGTCCAACACGGTGATGGGTCAGCAGCGCCCGTGTCGATGGGACGTCGGTGGACGTCGGTGGACGTCGGTGGTCGTCGATGGGCCGGCCGTAGTCAGAAGATCGTCCCGACGATGTACATGGCCCCGAGGATGAGGACCAGCAGGCCCAGCGATCCGCCAACCATAATCAACAGCTTGGTCTGGTTCGACACACCGTTGCGCGAGCCGCCCGACAATCGACCGAGGACCGGGTCAGCCGGCATCGTGCCCTCTAAGAAACCAGCGCCGCATGACGTGCAGTTTGGCTCGTCCAACGGCACGGTGGCCCCACAGGTGGCACATGGCCAGCCGACCTGCGGTTGCGATTCAGGGGTCTGTATTTGCGAACTCGGCGGCTGGGAGGACACCGGCCCCGCGACACCGCGTTCGAGCAATGCGAGCGGCGCGGTCAGCGGGTCGAACAGCTCGGACGACGCCGCGGCGTGCGCAGGCGCAGCAGGCGCGACGGCCGCCTCCGGCGCAACCGGGGCGGCCGGCGGCTCGGGCGGCGCGGGCCGAAGGTCCGCGTAGCACAGCGTGCACCACTGCGAGCCCGGCCGCACCAGCGCGGCGCAGCGGGGGCAGCGGTCCGGGGCAGCGCCGGTCGTGAAGTCCACCGTCACGTCGTTAGCGTCGGCAGCATCGCGCGCGGCCTTGACCCTCTTCCTCGGCAGGCTCGGCCAGTTGGCCGGTGGACGATCGTCCACCCGGACTACCCCGAGCTCGGCAGAATGAATGAGCGCGCGCCACGACGTGGCAACAGTGGGGCACAGCCGGATACGGTCCGCTCATCAGGACGTGAATTTCGGAGGATCGGTGCGGCAAGTCTCCTCGCCAGCGGTGGTGAGCATCCCGGACGACGCGACCTTGACGGACGCCGTCAGGCGACACGCGCGTGAGAGGCCCGACGCCGTGCTGTTCCGGCGGCGGCCCATCGTGCCCGCCGAGACGAGCAAGCCGCCGACCGAGGTCGCGGCGCCATCGAACAACGAAGCGGTGCCGTGGGCGCCTGTCACCGCCGGCGAGTTCGAACGGCAAGTCCTGGCTCTCGCCGCGGGGTTCCTCGCCGCGGGCCTGCGCCCGGGTCAGCGGGTCGGACTGCTCTCGCGCACCCGGTATGAGTGGACGCTGACCGACTACGCGTTGTGGCACGCCGGCTTGGTCACCGTGCCGATCTACGAGACGTCGGCGCCGACCCAGGTCTCGTGGATCCTCGGGGACGCCGGCTGCACCGGCGTCGTCGTCGAAAGTGGCGAGCACGCCTCGACTGTCGGGCTCGTGCGCGACGAGCTGCCTGACTTACGCCACGTCTGGGTCATCGAGCACGGCGCGATCCAAGAGCTGACCGCGGCGGGAGCGGCGGCCGACCCCGACGAGTTGACCCGCGCGCACGCCGAAGTGAGCGCGGCGTCGACGGCGTCCATCGTTTACACGTCCGGCACCACCGGCCGCCCGAAAGGTTGCGTGCTGAGTCACCGCAACCTGCTCTTCGGTTCGCGCAGCGCGGTGGCCAGCCTCCCCGCACTTTTCGAGCACGACACGAGCGCGCTGCTGTTCTTACCACTCGCACACGTTCTGGCGCGAGAGATCCAGGTGGCCACCCTCGAGGCCGCGGTGCCGGTCGGGCACTGCCCGAACACCTACACGCTGCAAGCCGACCTAGCCAGCTTTCGTCCCACGCTGCTGCTCGCCGTCCCGCACGTGTTCGAAAAGCTCTACGCCCTCGCCCAGCAACGCGCGGCTGATCACGGCAAGGCGCGGATTTTCGCGGCCGCCTCCGCGGCGGCGATCGCGGCGAGCACAGCTCGCGACACCGGTCGCCCGGCCCTTCCACTGCGAGCACGGGTCGCCGTCTTCGACCTGTTGGTCTATCGAAAGCTGCGCGCCGCGCTCGGGGGCAACGTGCGCTGGGTCATCTCGGGCGGAGCGCCGCTCGGTCTACGCCTTGGTCACTTTTTCCGCGGGGCCGGTATTCCGGTGCTTGAAGGCTGGGGCATGACCGAGAGCACCGCGTGCTCCGCCATCAACCGCCCCGACAAAGTGCGCATCGGAACGGTCGGCCCGCCGTTGGCCGGGACTTCGGTGGGGGTGGCCGACGATGGCGAGCTGCTGATCCGCGGCTTGCACGTCTTCCAGCGCTACTGGGGGGATCCCGAGGGCACCTCGTTGGCCATCGACACGGAAGGCTGGTTGCACAGCGGCGACATCGGCGTCATCGACGACGACGGCTTCGTCAAAATCACCGGGCGCAAGAAAGAAATCATCGTGACGTCCGGCGGCAAGAACGTCTCGCCGGCAACTCTTGAAGACCGACTTCGCGGCCACCCCCTCATTTCGCAATGCATGGTCGTTGGCGACGGACGGCCGCACATTGGCGCGCTCATCACCATCGATGACGAGGCGTTGCAGGGCTGGAAACGCAAGGTGGGCAAGCCCGCCGACGCCGACATCGCGACCTTGCGACACGACGCCGACCTGATCGGTGAACTCCAAGCGGCGGTTGACGAGGCGAGCCGGGTGGTCTCGCGGGCGGAGTCGATCCGCCGGTTCCGGGTGCTCGCCAGCGACTTCACCGAGGCGTCCGGCGAGCTGACCCCGACCTTGAAGCTGCGCCGCGATGTCGTCTTGCGAACGCGGGCCGACGACATCGACGCGCTTTACTCCGCGGCCGCCACCCCGTCCAGCCCTCCGAGCCGGTAATGCCTGCCCAGGTCGAGACGCGCGGGTTGCGAGTGGCCTTCGGGCCGGTCGTCGCCGTCGCCAGTCTTGACCTCTCGGTGCAGCCCGGGACGGCGGTGGCGCTCGTCGGACGAAACGGCGCGGGCAAGTCGACCACGTTGCGGGTGTTGGCCGGCGTCTTGCCGCCGACCGGCGGCGACGCTCGGATCGCCGGCATCGACGTCGCCCGCGACCCGGCAGGCGCGAAGGCGCAGGTCGGCTACTGCCCTGACGTGGGCGGGCTGATTCCACGGGCGACCCCGTGGGAGCACCTCCAACTGGCGGCCAAGCTGCGCGGCCTGCGCGACGGCTGGGCCGAGCGCGCCACCGCGCTGCTCGACCGATTTGACCTGTTGGGCGCGGCCGACCGGGTCACCGCCGGCTTCTCGCACGGCATGGGACGACGGTTGTCCGTCGTCCTGGCCGTGTTGCACTCGCCGGCGGTCTTACTGCTCGACGAACCATTCGACGGCGTCGACCCGCTCGGGGCGCAAGCGACGCTGGATGTCATCGCGGAGGCGCGCGCCGCTGGCGCCGCCGTCGTCGTGTCGACGCATCTGCTGCAACTCGCGGTTGAAGCCTGCGACGAGGCGGTCGTGCTGCGCGGCGGCCGGGTCGTCGCCGCCGCGCCGGCGGCCGAGTTGCGCGGCGAGGCGGGCGAGCGCCGGTACCGGAGTCTGCTGGCATGACCCAGCTGCTCGAGCTCGTGCGACTGCGCTGGCGGATGGTCCGCAGCGAGCGAGTTCGATTCGGGCTGGCGCTGCTCGCCGCGCTGATCCCGGGTCTGATCTGCGGGGCGGTGATCGCCGGTCAGCTTGCGCCGCGCGGCCGCTCGTTCGACGTCACGGTGCTGGCGCCGACGGCCTTCCTTGGCTTCGCCGTGCTTTCGCTCGTGGCGCCGCTCGCCGCGGGTGGCGGCAACGAATTGTTTCCACCCGACCAGCTGACGCCTTTCCCCATCCGCCCTTCGACAGAGTTTGCGGCCTCGTTGCTGGTGGCGCCGCTCAACCTGGCCTGGATGTCGCAGGCGCTGCTGCTGTTCGGCGTCACGTCGTTTGTCACAGGCGACCGTCCCGGGTTGGGGCTGGCGCTCGTCACGACACTGGTCTACGTCGCCCTGGTGACCGTCGCCGGGCAGGGTGTCGCTTGGCTGATCATCGGCGCGCGGCAAAGCGCGACCGGACGACGGCTGGTGTGGACGTTGGCGGGCGCCGTCGCGGCCGTCGTCGTCCTTGTCGTGCGGACGCACGCCGGCTACGCCGTGCTCGACAACTCCCCGACGACGCCGGTCGTCTCGACAGCGCTGGACGGCGCGGCCGAGCGCGGCGCCCGCTGGCTCGTCGGCACCGCGCAGCTAGGCGGGCTACTCGTCATCGCTTACCTGTGCGGCCAGCGGGCCTGTGCGTGGGCGCTGCGCAGGCCGGGCGACGGGCAGCGGTTCCGCGAGTCGCGAACGCATCGGCGGCGGCTGCCGGCCCCCGGTCCGGTGCGGGCGCTCGCGCGCGTCGACCGGGCAGGTGTTTGGCGGTCGTCCCCACTGCGCCGCGGTCTGCTGGTACTCACCTTGTTGCCAGGATTCGTGGCCGCCGGTGCTGGCTTGGAATGGGAGTCGCTCGTGGTAGTGCCCGCGCTGGTCACGGCGGGCGCGGGTTTGCTGTTCGGGGTGAACGTCTTTTGCTTGGACGGCGGGGGCGCGACCTGGCTCGCCTCGCTGCCACATCAGCCGCGACACGCCATCATGGCGAAGACGCTGGTGTTGGCCGAAACGATCGCGGGCAGCGGCTTGATCGCGGCGGTAGCCGGGAGTCTTCGCGCCGAGCACCCGCCGACCCTGGCCGACCTGACCGCGTTGCTCGGCTGTGTCGTCTCGTGCTCGGCGGTGGTGCTCGCGACTTGCGTGCACGTGTCGCTGACGCATCCTCGGCACGCGCTTTTGCGGGGCGGCCGCGACACCCCCGCGCCGCCGGCCGCGATGGCCGTTTACTCCGTGCGGCTGGCCACCGTCACCACCTTGATCGGGTTGCTGTTCGGCGGGGTGGCCCACGCGGGGTCGGCCTCCGTGGCGGCGGTGCTGACCCTGGGACTTACCACGTTGTCGGTGGTCTCGCTGGCGCGAAGCATCCGCAGTTGGGACGACCCATGCGAACGAGCCCGTGTCGTCGCCGCGGTGTCAAGCGGTTGAGCGGGTGAAATCGCGATCAGCGGTGTCAAGCGATTGACGCATGCTCCCGATAACCGGGAGAACGGTTCGTCGACATGCCCCGACTCGACCACATCCGTACCATTTCCGTGCGAGAGTCAGCGTAGGTCAGCGACAGTGGAGCGTGTCCCGCGCGCGTTCACCACCATTAGTGCGGTTTTGGGTGCGACGATGCGCAGGACAGCAGCATGCCGCCGAGCCGGAGAGGAGGATCGGACGCCGCAATGGCACGACGCACTGTCTTGCTGGTCGCGGCGATCCTTGTCGCCGCGCTTGGCGCCGTCCTCGTCGGCGTCTACGTGCACAACGTCAAGCAAAACGAGCTGGCCAAGCAACAGCCCGTCGAGGTGCTGGTCGCGAAGAAGGTGATCCCGGCCGGCACGACCGGGGCCGCTGCCGCCGCCGATGGCGCGCTCGAGAAGAAGACCATCCCCCGCGACGCCGTCGCGTCGTCCGACGTGCTGGACGACATCACGACGGTGTCCGACCTGGTCACGAACTCGCCGATCTTCCCCGGCGAGCAGATCATGAAGGCGAAGTTCGGCAAGCCTGGCGACTCCAGCCGGCTAACGCTGTCCGACGACGGCACGATGGCGGTGTCGATCTCGCTGTCCGACCCCAACCGGGTCGATGGCTTTGTGATCCCCGGCTCCAACGTCGCGGTGTTCCTCACCACGAAGGCCGGCACTCAGTTGCTCCTGCCCAGCGCCACCGTCATAGCGGTCGGGTCGCGCACGCTAGTCCCGTCGTCCGGGCAAAACTCGACGCAGAGCGACACCAGCGTCGTTACGTTTGGCGTCAGCCAAGCCGACGCCCAAAAACTGATTTACGCGCAGACTGTGGGCACGCTTTATTTGGGTCTGCTCTCGAAGGACTCGAAGGTCGACAACAAGTTGCCGGCCGCGTCGTCGTCGAATCTGTACGGCTCGTGAGCGTGCTGACATGAGCGTCATCGTCGAAGCCGACCCGACAAGGGCCGAAACCTTGCGCTCGGCGCTGGGGCCTGGCGTGCCCGTGCTTGGCAGCATCGACGACCTGCGCAGGCACCTCGACGCTCATCCAGGCGAAGACGCGGTCGTTCTCGGCCCTTCGGTCGACCAGGAGTCCGCGTTCGTCTTGTCTGACGCTATGCGCATCGCCCGACCGAGCCTCGGAATTGTGCTTGTGCGACGTCGGATTGACACTCCGCTGCTGGTTGACGCGTTGCGTGCCGGTGTGCGCGAAGTCGTCGAGGAACGCAATCTCGCGGGCGTGAACGACGCGGTGAAGCGGGTGCGCGATGTCGCGGCGGCGATGCGGCAGCGCAGCAACCATGGCGACGGCGAAGAGTCTGGTCGCGGCGTTGTGGTGACCGTGTTCTCCGCGAAGGGCGGCTGCGGTAAGACGACGCTCGCGAGCAATCTCGCGGCGTCGCTCGCAGATGGCGGACGACGCGAGGTGTGCCTCGTCGACCTCGATCTCAACTTCGGTGACGTCGCCATCGTGTTGCAGCTCTTTCCAGCGCACACGCTCGCCGACGCCGTGCCCCTGATGGAAAACCTCGACCTGCCAGCGGTAGCCGCGTTGCTCACACCCCACTCGCCGGGGTTGTCGGCGTTGGTGGCGCCCGTCGAGCCCGGCTCGGCCGAGACGGTGCCGGCATCGCTGATCACGACCATCATCGGTTTGCTGCGCGAGCAGTTCGCCTACGTCGTCATCGACACTCCCCCTGCGTTCACCGACCACGTGCTCGCGGCGTTCGATCAGTCAGAGCTCATCGCGTTGCTTGCGACACTCGACATTCCGGCACTCAAGAATCTGAAACTGACCCTTGAGACGCTCGATTTACTGAACTACCCGCGTGAGCGGCTACGCGTCGTGCTGAACCGCGCCGACTCCAAGGTGGGTCTCGCGTTGTCGGAAGTCGAGAAGACGTTGAAAGTGCCGATCGCGCTGCACATTCCGTCGTCGCGCGCGGTGCCGGCCTCCATCAACCGGGGCGTGCCAATCCTGCTCGACGATCCGAATCACCCGGTCAGCTTGGCGATCCGACAGTTCGGCGAAGAGCACGTCTTGCCGCTGACGCGCGCAGGCTCTGAGCCGATTCCGTCGAACCTGCGCGCCGACCGGCGTGGGTTGTTGCGGAGGAGGTCGAAGGCTTGATCGAGGTGATCCGTCATGAGTCTCGCTGACCGGCTGGCGCAAGCGCGGCGCTCGCGCGACGCGGACACCCAACCGACGACGCAATCGCTCGAGGCGCAGGTGCACACGTCGCGCCGCAGCGCCGACCCGTTCGCCGACCTGAAGCGCACGGTGCACACGTCCTTGCTCGAGAGCCTGGGCCCGCAGCTGTACGACGCGAAGTTCACCCAGGCCGACCTTGAGCAGAAGGTGCGGCACACGCTGCACGAGGTGCTGGCGCAAGAGGAGACGCCGCTGTCGGTGGCCGACCGCGCGCGCATCGCGCAAGAAATCGCCGACGACATCTTGGGTTACGGTCCGCTCGAGCCCTTCCTGCGCGACCCGGAAATCACCGAGATCATGGTGAACGGGCACGACCAGCTTTACGTCGAACGGGCTGGCAAGCTGCACCCGGTGGCCGCGACATTCGTCGACGAGGCTCATTTGCGCCGCACCATCGACAAAATCGTCGCGCAGGTCGGTCGGCGGGTTGACGAGTCGAGCCCGATGGTCGACGCCCGCCTGTCCGATGGCAGCCGAATCAACGCGGTCGTGCCGCCGGTGGCGGTCGACGGCGCGCTACTCACGATCCGCAAGTTCGCCACCGACCCCTACGAGGCCGACGACCTGGTCGGCTTCGGCACCATGACCCCTGACCTGGCTGAGTTCTTGCGCGGTTGCGTGCAGGCCCGGCTCAACATTCTGGTGTCGGGCGGCACGGGCGCCGGCAAGACCACGACCCTGAACGTCTTGTCGTCGTTCATTCCGTCCGACGAGCGCATCATCACGATCGAGGACGCCGCAGAGCTGCAGCTGCACCAAGAGCACGTGCTGCGGCTGGAGGCTCGCCCGCCGAACATCGAAGGTCGCGGGGAGATCCGGATCCGCGACCTGGTGCGAAACGCGTTGCGCATGCGGCCCGACCGCATCGTGGTGGGCGAGGTTCGTGACGCCGCCGCGCTCGACATGTTGCAGGCGATGAACACCGGCCACGACGGCTCAATCTGCACGGTGCACGCCAACTCCCCGCGCGACGTGCTGGCCCGCATCGAGACCATGGTTTTGATGGCCGGCATGGAACTGCCGGTGCGGGCGATTCGCGAGCAGATGGCCAGCGCGTTCGACGTCATCGTGCATCAAGCGCGATTCAAGGACGGCAGCCGGCTCATCACGCAGGTCACCGAGGTCGTCGGAATCGAACCCGACTCCCTCGACACCGTGGAGATGCGCGAGCTCTTCGCTTTCGATTTCTCCTCCGGTTACGACGATTCCGGACGTCCGCAGGGTCAGCTGCATTCCACCGAGGCGCTCGACACCTTCCTCAAGAAGTTGGGTTCCGCGGGTGTGCATCTCAAGCCGACGCTGGTTCCCGCGGAAGCCGGCTGAGGCCGTCGCGACGATGACAATCGCTTGGGCCCGACGGCTCGCTGCGCTCGCGCTCGGTATCGTCGCGACCGGCGCGCTGGCCGGGACCGATGCCGCCGCGTCGGCAACGACGCCGACGCCGTCGAGTCTGACCGCGCCGTCGAGTTCACCCTCGTCGTCGCCCGGGATCACCGCGGCGGGAGGACGCATCGT
>JAICYF010000103.1 GCA_025934355.1 Acidothermaceae bacterium | reverse complement strand
GTGAGTCGCTCGTCAAACGGGATGAACGAACTCTTCAGCGCGTTGATGGTGAACCACTGTAGGTCGTGCAGCCCGTAGCCGAAAGCCTCAACCAGCCGCTCGAATTCGAGGTTCATCGACGTCCCGCTCATCAACCGGTTGTCGGTGTTGACCGTGACCCGGAAGTACAGCTTGCGCAGCAGGCCGATCGGATGCTCCACGATCGATGGGGCCGCGCCGGTCTGGACGTTCGACGACGGGCACATCTCCAGCGGCACCCGGTTATCGCGCACGTAGGCCGCCAGCCGACCGAGCACCGGCGAGCCATCGACGATTTCGATGTCGTCAACGATCCGGACGCCGTGTCCAAGCCGGTCGGCGCCACACCATTGCAGCGCCTCCCAGATTGACGGCAGGCCAAAGCCTTCACCCGCGTGAATCGTGAAGTGACCGTTCTCGCGCTGCATGTATTGGAAGGCGTCGAGGTGCCGAGTGGGCGGGTAGCCTGCCTCCGCGCCGGCGATGTCGAAGCCGACCACACCGGCGTCGCGATAGCGGATCGCGAGTTCGGCGATCTCCAGTGACCTGGCCGCGTGCCGCATGCCGGTAAGCAAGGCGACGACTCGAATGCCGCGGCCGGCGCTGCCAAGCCGAAAGCCTTCGAGCACCGCTTCGACGATCTCGTCGAGCTCGAGGCCGTCTTCGACGTGCAGCTCCGGCGCGAACCGAACCTCGGCGTACACGACGTTATCGGCCGCGAGGTCCTCGGCGCATTCGGCGGCGACTCGCACGAGCGCGTCGCGGGTCTGCATCACGCCTAGCGTGTGCTCGAACGTTTCGAGATAACGCTCCAAAGACCCGGACGACGCGGCGTCGACGAACCACTTCGCCAAATCGTCGGCGTCGGCGGTCGGAAGCCCCTGATAACCGACTTCGCGTGCGAGTTCGACAACCGTCGCCGGGCGCAGTCCGCCGTCCAAATGGTCGTGCAGCAGCGCCTTGGGTGCTTTTCGGATCTGCTGGACCGTTGCCGGGCCGGTCACTCGTCGTCCTCGCGGTGCGCGAGATCGGGCCCGAATGCGGGCACGCAAACGGCGACGTATTCGGCGCCGTCTGGTCCGACCGAGTACCGCACTCGCTCGCCGGCGGCGGTCACGATCGCTTGTCCGGCAGTCACGTCGATCACTCCGTCGTCGTGCTCGACCCGCAGCGAGCCGCGCAACACGACGGTGAACTCATCGAACTCCGGGGCCTGCGCAGGCTCGCTCCAGCCGGCCGGCGCCTGCATGTGCGCAACCGAGACACTCGACGTCTCTGTGGCCACCCTCCCGACGTACTCTTCGATGATTTTCCCGCCGGGCACAGGGATTCTGGCGGGCGACTCGACCAACTTCGGCATCATGCTCCTACCGTGTCGATGACCAGCGGCGACGGCGTGAACCCATTCGCGGCCGCGGCGATGTCGTATCCACCGTCCAGCGCCTCGATCGCGCGGGAAAACCGTTCCTCGTCGTCAGTGTGCAATGTGAGCAGCGGCTGCCCGGCCTGCACGACATCGCCCGGCTTCGCATGCAACTCCACACCCGCGCCAAATGCCACTGGGTCTTCCTTACGCGCGCGCCCCGCGCCCAAACGCCAGGCCGCCACACCAACGGCGAGCGCGTCAAGCCGCACCAGCCGGCCGGAGTCGGGCGCGTTGACGACGTGGGTGTGCCGAGCCCGCGGCAGCAGCGCGTCGGGATCGCCACCTTGCGCGCGGATCATGGCCCGCCAGACGTCCATCGCAGAACCGTCTCGCAGCGCGTCTTCGGGGTCTTTTCCGGAGTCGGCGCCGCAGACCCTGAGCATCTCGCGGGCCAGCGTGATGGTCAGCTCTTTGACGTCGGAGGGGCCGCCGCCCGCCAAGACCTCAAGCGACTCGGTCACTTCGAGCGCGTTGCCTGCGGTGCGGCCCAGCGGCGTGTTCATGTCGGTGAGCAGCGCGGACGTCTTCACGCCGTGCGCGGCACCCAACTCAACCATCGTCACCGCGAGTTCGCGAGCCTGCTCGACGTCCTTCATGAACGCCCCGGTGCCGACCTTCACGTCGAGCACCAACGCCGACGTGCCCTCGGCGATTTTCTTGCTCATGATCGAGCTGGCGATCAGCGGCACCGACTCAACCGTGGCGGTGACGTCGCGAAGTGCGTAAAGCTTTCGATCGGCAGGGGCAAGTCCGGCGCCAGCGGCGCAGATCACCCCACCGACGTCACGTAACTGCGTCAACATCTCGGCTTGCGACAGCGTCGCCCGCCAGCCGGGAATTGATTCGAGCTTGTCGAGTGTTCCGCCGGTGTGCCCGAGGCCGCGACCGCTGAGTTGCGGAACGGCACCGCCGCAGGCCGCCACCAAAGGCGTCAACGGCAAGGTGATCTTGTCGCCGACGCCACCGGTTGAATGCTTGTCGGTGGTTGGCCGCTCGAGCGAGCTGAAGTCCATGCGCTCGCCGCTGGCAATCATCGCGGCCGTCCACTGGGCCAACTCGGCGGAGCTCATACCGCGGAAGAAAACGGCCATCAGCAGGGCAGCCATCTGTTCTTCTGCGACGACACCGCGGGTGTAAGCGTCGATCACCCAATCAATCTGGGTGTCGCTCAGCACACCGGTGTCGCGCTTGGTGCGAATGACGTCGACGACGTCCACGATCAGGGCCTCCCGACGTTTTCCGTGTCGGACAGGTTCTCCGGCCCGAACGCATCGGGCAGCAGCGCGCGCAATGGCATCGCACCCGACGCATGGTCGATCAGCATCTCCGCGCCGCCGTGCTCGTAGAGCAACTGCCGGCAGCGACCGCAAGGCATCAGCGGATTGCCGGCACCGTCAACGCAAGCCAGCGCGAGGAGCCGACCGCCACCCGTGGTGTGCAACCCCGAGACAACCGCGCATTCGGCGCACAAGGTGAGCCCGTACGAGGCGTTCTCCACATTGCAGCCGGCAATCACCCGACCGTCGTCTACTAGCGCAGCCGCGCCGACGGGGAAGTGCGAATAAGGCACGTAGGCATGACGCGTCGCCTCGACCGCAGCGGCCCGCAAGGCCTGCCAGTCGAGGCTCGGCAGGTTGGTCGATGAGCTCATCGGCCCACGTACGGTTCGCCGTCGGCGGCCGGTGCGCGCACCCGCCCGACCAGACCGGCAACCGCCAAAATCGTCGCCAGGTACGGCAACATCGCCAGGAATTGTGACGGAATCGCGACCGGCGTGCCGATGAACGACAGCACGTTTTGCAGCGCGTCGGCGAAGCCGAACAGCAGGGCGGCGCCGACTGCGCCGCGCGGGCTCCAGCGCCCGAAAATAACCGCGGCCAAGGCGATGAATCCCTTGCCGTTCGTCATGCCTTTGCCGAACGGCAAAGCGGAGCCGATCGTCAATGACGCGCCGCCCAGCCCGGCCACGAGACCACCGACGATGACGTTGACAAACCGAGTGCGGCGCACCTTGATGCCGACGGTGTCGGCCGCCTTGGGGTGTTCGCCAACCGCTCGCGTGCGAAGCCCCCAGCGGCTTCGAAAGAGCGCGAGGTCGATGGCGATGATCAGCACGTACATCGCGTAGACGATCGCGTTCTGCTGGAACAGCAGCGGCCCGAGGATCGGAATGTCAGACAGGCCGGGAATGCTGATGGCGTGCAAACCCGGCGGGGTGTTGTACGTGTTCTGGTCACGGGCCATCAGCGCGTCGTACACGTAACCGGTGAGACCGAGCACCAGCACGTTGATGACGACGCCGAGCACGACCTGGTTGACCAGGTAGCGAATGGCGAACACCGCAAGCAGGGCGCCGATCAAACCACCCGCGATCAGCGCCGCGAGGATTCCAGCGCCAGCGTTGTGCGCAACCGTGCCGATCAGTGCCCCGGCGAACGCGCCCGCCAGCATTTGCCCTTCGATCGCGACGTTGATGACGCCCGAACGCTCGCAAAGCACACCGGCTAACGCACCAAGAATCAGGGGCACGGCAAGGAAAATCGTCTGCTGCAGCAGCCCGAGCAGATCAAGTGACGTGCCCCTGGTGCCGGTGAGCGACCAGCACAGGAAGGAAACGACCACGGCGACGATCGAGGCGCCGACCACCCAGTGCATGGCGCGCCGCGAACCGCCGCGGGTGATGCGCCACAAACCCAACAGCACCACGATCACGCCAAGCACGATCGAGGTGATGCGTGCTGGCAGCACCAATGCCGGCACACGGATTCGCGCGCCAGGTTGCGATAGCTGGAAGCGGGCTTCGTATCCCGCGTGCGACCCCAGCCCAAAGCCGAGCAGGCAGAGCAGCCCGACGACCACAAGCACGGAGCCGGAGATGAGCCGCGCCTTCTTCGACGCCGCCACGTCGACGACCTCGTGAACCTCGACAAGTTCTTCCGTTTGCACCGCGCTCATCAGCCGTTCCACCCCTTGGCGAGCTGCTGGCCTGACGTCGACGCGGTGCCGCGCAGTCGGAAGATCGCGCCAACCAAAGCAGGCGCGGCAATGAACAAGACGATGATCGACTGCAACACATTGACCAGGTCGATCGGTGTGCCGGTGCGACTTTGCATCGTGACGCCGCCCGCCTGGAATGCGCCGTACAAGATTCCGGCGAGCACGGTCGGCCACGGCTGGGCCCGACCAAGCAAGGCGACCGTGATGGCGGTGAAGCCGATTCCGGCGTCGATGTCTTGGGTGATCGCAGTGTTAGTGCCCAAGATCTGGCTGCAGCCGGCCAACCCTGCGAGCGCGCCCGACAACACCATCGAGACGACGTAGTTGCGCCCGACGTCCATGCCGGCTGTGCGCGCGGCGAACTGGTTCGCTCCGACCGCACGCAGTTGGAATCCGAGCTTGCTGCGATTTAACAACCACGCGACGCCGGCTGCTGCGAGCAACGCGATGATGAGGCCGGTGTGCACCCGTAGCGGCTCAGGAAAGAGCTTTGGCAAGCGCGCGTTGGAATCGACGATGCGCGAGATGGCCTGGTTAGAACCGCTTCGCTTGAAGCCGTTTTCGGTGAGCAAGTAGCCAAGCAGATAGACGGCGACGTAGTTCAACATGATCGTCGTGATGACCTCGTGCGCCCCGGTGCGCGCCTTCAGCCAGCCCGATAAACCGCCCCACAACCCGCCACCGACGACGCCCGCGATGAGCGCGACGATGACGTGGACGACGACGGGCAGATGCCAGGCGAATCCAACGTAGCCGGCGAAAATCGCGCCGAAGATGAGCTGACCCTGCGCCCCGATGTTGAACAGCCCGGCGCGAAACGCGAGTCCGACCGCGAGACCGCCCAAAATCAACGGCGTCGCGTTGAGCAACGTCTCCGACAGCGGATTCAGGGCCTGCCAGAAGGTGCCCTTAAACGCGGTGTGAGGATCGAAGATGGCCCCTTCGAACAACGTGACGTATGCCTGGGAGACGGCGTGCCACGCCTTTGAGAACGTGTCGCCAGGCGCGGAAAAGAAGTATCTGGCCGCCTTCCGCGTCGGCGTGTCGGTGATGACGATGAGAATGCCGCCGACGACGATCGACGCGACGAAAGCAAGCGCCGTGAGCATCACCGGATGCGTCGACCGCAGCCAGATTGCCGCGCGGCGAGCCCGCGACGGCGGCCCGCCCGGTTGCGGCGACGACGACGCGACGTCCGTGACCGGCGTCTCACTCATCGCCGCTCCCGGAGCCACGTGCGCCCGCCGCGGCGGACGCTTGCGACGTCGAACCCGCCATGAGCAGGCCGACCTCCTGCGCCGAGGCGCCGGCGGGAAGTTCGCCAATTATTCGACCGCGGTACATCACGGCGATGCGATCGGCCAGGCCGAGCACCTCGTCGAGCTCGGTCGACACCACGACGACGGCGGTGCCGTTGTCGCGCTCGGCGACGATGCGTCGGTGCACAAACTCCATCGAGCCCACGTCGAGGCCGCGGGTCGGCTGTGCGACGACGAGCAACTTCAACGGACGCGACATTTCCCTTGCCAGCACGACTTTCTGCTGGTTTCCACCCGACAGCGTGCTCGCCAGCGCACCGCCGCTCGGCGTGCGCACGTCGAATTCGTCGATGCGCTCGGCCGCATTTCCGGCGATCGCCCGCAGGTCGAGGCCCACCCCTTTGGCAAATGGCGTGCGGTCGTACATGTCGAGAATGAGATTCTCCGCGACGGTGAAGCCACCAACCAGCCCGTCGTGCAGCCGGTCCTCGGGGACGTACCCAACGCCCAGCCGCAGTCGGTCGCGCACCGACGCCTGGCTGACGTCGCGACCGCCGATGTGTACCGAGCCTTCACTCGCGGCCTCGACACCGAGCAAGCATTCGGTCAGTTCGGTTTGGCCATTTCCCTGCACGCCGGCGATCGCGTAGATCTCGCCCGCGCGCACCTGAAATGAGACGCCGTCGACTTGAACGACCCCGGCGTCGTCGACGACCCGCAGGTCGCGAACGTCGAGAATCACGTCGCCCGGATTCGCCGGGGCCTTCTCAAGCGTGAGCGCTACCTGGCGCCCGACCATCAACGAGGCCAGTTCCTCCTCGCTCGCCGTCGGGCTTGGTTGACCCACAACCTTCCCCCGGCGAATGACGGTCACCTTGTCGGCGATCGCTTTGACCTCTTTGAGTTTGTGGCTGATGAAGACGATCGACGTGCCTGCGTCGCGCAGCCGACGCATCACCTTCATCAGGTCGTCGATTTCGGACGGCGTGAGCACCGCCGTGGGCTCGTCGAGCACGAGCACCTTGGCGTCGCGGGTGAGCGCTTTGACGATCTCTGCCCGCTGCTGCACACCGACCGGTAGATCGGCCACGAGCGCGTCTGGCGGGACGGCAAGTCCGTAGCGACTGGAGACCTCGGCGACTTTGCGCCTGGCGGCCCGGCGGTCGAGCCAGCCCAGCGCGCCGCCCTTGGTCTCCTCGTGACCGAGCATGACGTTCTCGGCCACGGTGAACACCGGAATGAGCATGAAGTGCTGGTGCACCATGCCGATGCCCGCAGCCATCGCGTCACCCGGCCCGGCGAACCGCACCGGCACGTCGTCGAGGACGACCTCGCCCTCGTCAGGCTCGTAAAGCCCGTAGAGCACATTCATCAACGTGCTCTTGCCCGCGCCGTTTTCCCCTAGCAGCGCGTGAATCTCGCCCGGCTCGACGACGAGGTCGATGCGGTCGTTGGCGACCAACGAGCCGAACCGCTTGGTGATACCGCGCAGTTCGAGTTTCACGGCAGTTCGAGTCCCACGTCAGCTCCAGGACACCCGATGCGTTTGGAGGGAGCGCGCGGGCGGGCCGGGTTTTGAACGGCCCGCCCGCGCACTGAGGCCCTGGATCGCAGGGCAGTCTTCGCCGAGCTAGTTCGCGTTACTTCGGCTGGCTCGGTGACGTGATCGAAATCTTGCCGCTCTCGATGTCGGACTTGATCTGGTCGAGCTCCGACTTCACGTTCGCCGGCACCTTGGAGTCGAAGTCGTGGAACGGCGCGAGGCCGGTCCCGTTGTTCGCCAGCGTGCCGATGTAGCTCTGGCCACCGAGCTTTTGGCCCGATGCGACGGCGTTCGCATATGTCGTGACGGACGACGCGAGACCTTTCACGACGCTGCTCAAGAACACCGAGCAGTACTGCTGTGCGCTCTCGCAACCGTCAGTGTCGACCCAGATGACGCTCACCTTGCCGCCCGACGCCTGCGCCGCCGCGCCGGAGCCGAGGCCGGTGCCGCCGGCGACGGGGAAGATGATGTCGGCGCCCTGGGAGATGAACGACTGGGTGATCGACCGACCCTTGTTCTGGTCGGTGAAGCTCTGGGCGAAGGTCCCGCCCTTCTGGTTCTTCTCGTCCCAACCGAGCACCTGGACGCTCTTGCCCTTTTGCTGGTTGAAGTACTGCACGCCTTCCCAGAAGCCGTCCATGTAGATGGTCACCGGCGGAATGTTCAAGCCGCCGTACGTTGCTACCTTTCCGGTCTTCGTCATCGACGCCGCCAGGTAACCGCCGAGGAACCCGCCCTGCGCGGTGTTGAACTGGATGCCGTAGTCGTTCGGCCCCGCCGACGGGGAGTCGATCTCCGCGAACTGCTGATTCGGGTTGGCCGCCGCAACCGACTTCACCGCGTCGGCCATCAAGCCGCCGACCGCGATGACCGAGTCACAACCCTTGGAAACCTCCGCGTTGAGGTTGGGGGTGTAGTCGTTTTGCGAGTTCGACGCCACGTACGAGATCTGGATGTTGGGATTCGCCTTGTTGGCGTCCTGTAGGCCCTGCCACGAGGACTGGTTGAACGAGCGGTCGTCGACACCGCCGGTGTCGAGCACCATGCACAGCTTGGCCGAACCGGTCGAAGCCGCGCTCGGGCTGGTGACCGGTGCGCTTGAGCTCGACGGTGCGCTGCTCGGCGCCGTTGACGCCGGGCTGGACGAGTTGGGGGTGGTGCTGGACGAGGAGTTCGCTGAGCTCTTCGGCTTGCTACTGCACGCCGTCATCGCGAGCGCCACGGCGAAAGTCACGCCAATGGTCGCGATGCCCTGCACGGTCTTCTTCACGACGCCTCCGGTGTCGTTCCGCAGATGAATCAATCCCTGGTCGGTGTGGGACTAGCGGATCTCTGGCGCGGGGGTGCCGCCTCGATCCCGGACGCCGTCGCGTGGCCGCCCGATGTTCCCGGACGACGCCCGCTGCCGTCATCCCGGAGATTATGCGCTTGACTGACCCAACCGCCAAGGGCAGGTCAAAGCGTTATGCCGCTGTGATCTGCCGATCACGATTGCCGCGCGCCGCGGTCGACCTCACGCAAGTCGATCGACTTCTCGCTCGTGGCGTCGTTTTCTTGCGGGTAGGTCGACGCGGGCATCCCTGCCGCGCCGCCGGACTGTTGTTGGCGACTCCACTTCGACGTGAGATCCGACACATATCGAAATCGCTCGCTCTCGTCGACGAACCGCGACCGGCTGAGGGCCAGGATCGACACGAGCAGGACAAGCGCTCCGATCGCCGCGACGACGATGACGAGGGCCATGGCGAGTGGTTCCTTTCGTTCGAGCAAAGCGGCCCCGCGACGAAGGTGTCGACGGAGGCGCACTTCTCCGGCGTCCTGCTACCAAGCAGGGTCCACGCGTGCTCCCTTCATTTCCCTTCTCATCCCGTGGTTTCTGGCTTATGCACTGGGTTCATAGCTCCCCCAGACTTCGCGAAGCGCGGCGCAGATTTCGCCGACGGTCGCGCGCGCTGCGAGCGCCGCTTTGATCGGCGGAAGCACGTTGGCGTCGCCAGCGGCAGCCGCGCGGACGTCGTCGAGGACGCCGCTCGCTGCCTGTGCATCTCGAGTAGACCGGACGGCGCGCACGCGCTCGATCTGCTCTGCCTCCAGCGCCGGATCGACCCGCAATGGCTGATACCGCTCCGCGTCGTCCGCGGTGAATTTGTTCACGCCGACGACCACCCGATCACCGCTGTCGATGCCGCGTGCGATGTCGTAGGCGGCCTTTTCTATCTCCGACCGCTGGAAGCCGCGCTCGATGGCGACCACCGCGCCGCCCATTTCCTCGACTTTCGCCATCAAGTCGCGGGCCGCTTCCTCAATGTCGTCGGTGAGCGACTCCACGGCGTACGACCCAGCGAACGGGTCGGCGGTCTTCGCGACGTCGGTCTCATGGGCGAGCACCTGCTGGGTGCGCAAGGCGAGCCGGGCCGCCTTCTCGGTGGGCAGCGCGATCGCCTCGTCGTAGCCGTTGGTGTGCAAGGACTGCGTGCCGCCGAGCACGGCCGCCAGTGCCTGGACGGTCACCCGCACCAGGTTGACCTCGGGTTGTTGCGCGGTCAGCTGCACGCCCGCGGTCTGGGTGTGGAAGCGCAAGGCGAGCGAACGCGGGTCGGTCGCGCCGAACTCCTCTTTCATCAGGTGCGCCCAGATCCGCCGCGCGGCTCGGAACTTCGCGACCTCCTCAAGCAACGTCGTGCGCGCGACAAAGAAAAAGGAAAGCCGCGGCGCGAATTCGTCGACAGCCAGGCCTGCTCGTTGCGCGGCCCGGACGTATTCGATGCCGTGTGCGAGCGTGAACGCGATTTCTTGAACCGGCGTCGCGCCCGCCTCCGCCATGTGGTATCCCGATATGGAAATCGTGTTCCACTGCGGCAATTCTGTTCTGCAGTAGGCAAAGAGGTCGGTTGTGAAGCGCAACGACGCCCGCGGCGGAAAGATGTAAGTGCCACGAGCCACATACTCTTTCAGCACGTCGTTTTGGACGGTGCCGCGCAATTGGTCGGGTGAGACGCCCTGATCTTCGGCGACTAGCTGGTACATCAACAGCAACAGCGCCGCCGGCGCGTTTATCGTCATCGAGGTCGAGACTTTGTCGAGCGGAATTCCGTCGAACAACGTCGCCATGTCGTCGACGGAGTCGATGGCGACGCCGACCTTTCCCACTTCGCCGCGGGCGATCGGATGATCGGAGTCGTATCCCATCTGGGTGGGGAGGTCGAACGCGACG
>JAICYF010000286.1 GCA_025934355.1 Acidothermaceae bacterium | reverse complement strand
GGGGTTGGCTCGCGCGACGAGACCGTCGCGCTGGCCGGCAGCTCGCACTACCTCGAGCACCTGCTGTTCAAGGGCACCAAGCGGCGCGACGCGTTGGAGATATCCGCCGCGCTCGACGCCGTCGGCGGGGAGATGAACGCCTTCACCGCCAAGGAATACACCTGCTTTTACGCCCGGGTGCTAGACAACGACTTGCCGATCGCGGTCGACGTCATCTCCGACATGATGACGTCGTCGTTGGTGCGGTCGGCTGACGTCGACTCCGAGCGCGGCGTCATTCTCGAAGAGATCGCCATGCACGAAGACGATCCCGGTGACGTCGTCCACGACGCGTTCGCCGAGGCGCTGTACGGCGACACCCCATTGGGGCGGCCGATTCTCGGCACCGTCGACTCCATCAACTCGCTGAAGCGGTCGGCCATCAACGGTTATTACCGGCGGCGCTACAAGCCGGAGAACATGGTCGTGGCGGTTGCCGGAAATGTCGACCACGGCAAGGTTGTCCGGCTGGTGGCAAAGGCTTTTGAGCCGGCGCTCGCCCTGTCTGAGGCCACGCCCGCGCCGCCGCGGGTGGGCGGCCGCGCGCCGTCGTCCAATCTCGGTGTTTCGTTTGTGGTGCGCCGGCCCACGGAGCAGGCGCACTTGGTGCTCGGCATGCCGGCGTTGGCGCGGGTTGACGAGCGTCGATTCGCGTTGGGTGTTCTGAACGCCGCGCTGGGCGGCGGCATGAGCTCGCGCCTGTTTCAGGAAGTGCGGGAGAAGCGCGGCCTGGCGTACTCGGTTTACAGCTACGCGGCGCATCACGCCGAGACCGGGATGTTCGGCGTTTACGCCGGATGTCAGCCGGGCCGGGTGCACGAGGTGTTGAACATTTGCCGTGAGCAGTTGGCGATTGCCGCTTACTCCGGCATCACCGCCGAGGAACTGGTGCGTGGCAAGGGACAACTGGCCGGGTCGCTGGTACTTGGCCTCGAAGACACCGGCTCGCGCATGAGTCGGCTCGGCAAGAGCGAACTCGTCTACGGCGAGCTGCTCACGGTCGACGAGGTGCTCGCGCGCATCGACTCCGTAACCCTGGACGACGTGCGCTCCGTGGCGTCGGAAGTGTTGTCGTCGAAGCCGACGCTCGCGGTCATCGGCCCGTTCGACGACGACGACTTCGCCGACGCCGTCGCCTAATCGTCGCTTTAGCGCCGACCGGTATCCCTGTGCCGACCGCCACCCCCTTCTGCGGACGCGTGCCAAATCCGAGAGGTCATCTCCCTAGATCCTGAAACTCGCGCTTGGACACTGCTGTACCGGTGCCGAAGCGCGAGTTTCAGGGTCTAAGGCCAGGACGGGATCAGACCTCGGCCGCTACGGTTGCACCGTGACGATTCGGGTTGCGGTTTTGGGTGCCAAGGGGCGCATGGGCGCGACCGCCTGTGAGGCGGTTCGTGACGCTGCCGACATGGAGTTGGTCGCCGAGGTCGACGTTGGCGACTCGGTGGCCGCGCTGGCCGACGCGGGCGCGCAGGTCGCGGTCGACTTCACCCGTCCCGACGCGGTCATGGGAAATCTGCGCTGGTGCGTCGAAAACGGTGTGCACGCGGTCGTCGGCACGACGGGCTTTGACGAGGCACGGCTCGACGAAGTGCGGTCATGGCTTTCGTCGTCGCCCGGCGTGGGTGTCGCCATCGTGCCGAACTTCGGCATCGGCGCCGTGCTAATGATGGCGTTCGCCGAAAAGGCCGCCCGCTACTACGAATCTGTCGAAATCATCGAGCTGCATCACCCGCGCAAGGTTGACGCGCCCTCGGGCACTTCGCAGCACACAGCGGCCCGCATCGCGGCCGCGCGGCGCGAGGCTGGGTTGAGGGAGGTGCCCGACGCCACGTCGTCCGGGCTGGAAGGAGCGCGCGGAGCGAGCGTCGACGGCGTCGCGGTTCACGCGGTGCGGCTTTCGGGTCTGGTCGCGCACCAAGAGGTGCTTTTCGGCGGCCACGGCGAAACGTTGACGATCCGGCACGACTCACTCGACCGGTTTTCCTTTATGCCAGGCGTTTTGCTCGCGATCCGGCATATTCAAGCCCGACCGGGTTTGACGGTCGGGCTCGACAGCTTCCTCGACTTGTAGCCCGCAACCTGGCGACTAGCCCACGGCCGCCTTCACCCGCTCCGCGATCAGCTTCTCCATTTTCGGCGTCCACTCGGTGAGCGCATACGCCACCGGCCACATCTCACCGTCGTCCAGGTGAGCCGCCTGCTCGAAACCGAGCGTCGAGTAGCGGTCCTTGAACTTGCCGGAGTCCTTGAAGAAGACGACCACTTTGCCATCGGCATTGGCGTAGGCCGGCATGCCGTACCAGGTCTTCGGCGCGAGG
>JAICYF010000316.1 GCA_025934355.1 Acidothermaceae bacterium | reverse complement strand
GTTGAAGGCGGCGAAGTTGATTAGTTCGTTTGGCCGGCCGATCGGCATATCAAGTTGGTCTCCAAAGTCGCGACCCGCTGCGGTGTCTTACGTTCTGTGAGACGGTGGACGCATGGCCGACACCATCACGTTCCGCCCGGATGACGAGACCGCCCGCGCGATCGAGGCGCTCACGCGTGACGGGACCCCGGTGTCGGCCGCGGTCCGCAAGGCGCTGCTCGCGGCAGCGCGGGAGCAGGCGCGAGTGAAGCTGCGCACGGAGGCCGAGCAACTAGGGAATGACGAGGCCGACCGGGCCGAGGCGGCGCAGGTACTGCGGGACATGGAGACGCTGCGCGCGTGGTGATGTCCACCGGCTCCGCGTGGCGCGGGGGAGTCGCGGTCACGAGCAGGCGGGACCGCGGTACGCCGTCGTGGTCCAGTCGGACGCCCTGCCGCTCTCAACTCTGCTCGTCGCACCGACGTCGACATCCGCGCGGGCGGCGAGCTTCCGCCCCGAAGTCGTCGTCGACGGTCAGGGAACGCGAGTGCTCGCTGAGCAGACGGCGGCGGTCGACCCGTCGAGGTTGGGTGACCTCGTCGGTCACTTGTCGTTCGACGAAATGCGGCGAGTTGATGCTGCGTTGCGCCTGGTCCTCGATGTCTAGTCCGAACGCGAGGGATCGCAACAATCACCGGTGAGTTGAAGAGCACGAGCGACCGGCCGGTCGCACCAGGAGTTGCGTAAGCACGCGACCGTCAAGGGCGTCGACAAGGGTGCGAACCTCATCTGCTCAGCGACAACCCTCCACCCATCTCGCCGGCCGACGTTCATCGACTACCTGTTCGTGTCGTTCACCAACTCGACGGCATTCAGCCCGACGGGCACGATGCCGCTGTCGAGCTGGGCGAAGCTCCTCATGCCGCTCCGGTCGGGCTCCGCATTCGTCACCGTCGGCATCGTCGCGGCGCGGGCGGTCAACATCCTCGGCGGCTGATGCACGGAAAAAAGAGTCACCTTCCTACCCGGTCCGCAGCGGGGTATTCATGACACCGTGTTCGGGTGCCCCAGACACGCCTGCTCGCGCTCGCGGCTGCCCTTGTGGCGGTCGCCACGGCGGGTGCGGTAGCCGCCGGCGCCTCGTCCACCGCGACGCCATCAGTGGCCGCGGCCGCATTTGCCCCGATAAGTGCGCCGAACCCGGATGCGGTGGTCGCCTCCTCGGCGTCTCCGGCCGCCGGCCAGCCGGCAGCGCTGCGCAAGGCGCTGGTCGCCGTCTCGGTTGCCGAGGTCTGGGCGGGACATCGCAAGGTGCGGCCTTACGACCGGCCCGCGCTGCAGCGTCCCGCGCATGTGGTCGCCTGGATCCGCGGCATGACCTTTCATCAGCGCAGCCACCTCTACCAGCGCCTCGCGACACAGATCAGGTACGGCGAGCAGGTCCTGGTGCTCGGCACTCGCGGCCGGCTGAGCCGGATCCGGATCCCGGACCAGACCGGCGGCCGGTTCCCGGACGGCATCGTCGGGTGGGTGGCCTCACGTCAGCTCGCTCCGGAGCCCGCAG
>JAICYF010000188.1 GCA_025934355.1 Acidothermaceae bacterium | reverse complement strand
GCGAGCAGGGGTCGACGTGGACGTGTACCGGATCGGCCCGAGCGGTGACCTGGTCGCGGCCGCCGGGACGTTCGAAGGCGCCTTTGCGTTGCCGTCGGACGGCGCGGTGATCGTGCGGCCGGACGGCCATCTAGCCTGGGCGTCTGCCGGCCTGCCAGCCGACGCGGCTGTCGTCGTCGAAGACGCGTTGACCCGTCTGCTGGGCCGAACCGGTGACGTCGATCGCGCCACGACTGGATCGCGCCACGGCTGGAAATTAGGCGCGACCGGAAATTAGGCGCGGCCGCGCGAAAGCTCGAGCACGGTCAGTGCTAGCTGGCTGCCGCCGCGGCCGAGCCCGTCGACGTAGGCGTTGACAATCTTCAGCTCGCGCGAGTGTTGCCGACGCGGGCCGCCGTGTGACATGCGCACGGCCTGGATTTGCTTTGACACCGCGATCCGACGCTGGACGATGCTGATCAGCTCGGCGTCGATCTCGTCGATCTCTTCGCGCAATTTCGCGACTTGGGCGTTCACATCGGCGGCGTTCACGTCGTCAGCGTTCACATCGTCAGCGTTCACATCGGCGGCGTTCACGTCGTCCGGTTCGGCGATCGGGTCGCTCACGGTCTGGTTCATCGGTGCGGGCCTTTCGTTGCATCGCCCGAAGCTGGCACGAACCCCGGACACGAACAACGCCCCAGGCTCGTGAGCCCGGGGCGTCGGTTGATGTCTGTTAACTCAGACGGCGTCGACGGCTGCCGGGCTCTTCTCATAAAAGAAGCCCGTGCCGTAAAAGTACGCCGACCGCGTCATGGAGACAGTGTGCGGTCTGCGGCCGCTTCCCGTCCAGTGCCGCCCAATATTTGAGATGACGTTTCAGTTCGAACGGCCGCAGCCGTCGACAACGCGGAAAGAATTCGTCGCCAGAGCGCTGGAAGTTTCCGTCTTGTTGTCGCCGAGATCAGCACGCGGAAAGGCACGCGGAACCGGCGACGTCCGCCGCTTGTTGCGGCACGCCAGCTTGGACGGCGGTCTGTGCTGCCGGCTCGGCGTCATGGGCGAGCAACTCGCCGCAGTGGCAGTGCAGCAAGATCTTCGGGCCGTTTGGGGTCTGCTCGACGGCGACCACCGATTCGTAGCCGAGGAGGACGCGGGCGTCGTGCCGGGGGCAATAGGGAGCGAACATGTTTCGATCATGACGAGTAAAACCGTTCAGGTCCATCTAGTATTTGGTCATGAGTGTGTTCAGTCGCGACTTCACGATCGATCCGCGCCGGATCCGGGTGCTCCGCGAGGTAGCGCAGCGCGGCACCGTGACCAGCGCGGCGGTAGGCCTGCACCTCACGCCGTCCGCCGTGTCTCAGCAAATAGCCGCGCTCTCGCGGGATCTCGGGGTGCCGCTGCTTGAGAAGACCGGCCGCGGGGTGCGGCTCACCGGTCAAGCGCGGGTGATCTTGCAGCATGCGTCCGCCGTCCAAGCTCAGTTCGAACGCGCGCGGGCTGACCTCGCCGCCTTCGCCGACGGCGCCCGGGGCACCGTAGCCGTCGCGGGGTTCTCAACCGCTATCTCCGGCTTGATCGCGCCCGCGATGCGGCACCTGGCGACTGTGCGACCCGGAATCACGGTGACGGCGGTGGAGATGGATCCGCCCGAGGTCTTCACTCGGCTCGACCGTGGCGAGCTCGACGTGGTGGTCTCCGTCGATCATCGCGGCGTGCCGCCGCACACCGATCCGCATTATTACCGCACGCCGTTGCTGGCCGACCGACTCGACGTCGGATTGCCGGTCGGGCATCGTTTCGCGGAGCTCGACGCGGTCGAACTTGCCGACCTGGCGGGTGAGACGTTCGTCGCTGCCGCGCCCCAAACCTCGTGCGCCGAGGTGACGTTCGCTGCTTGCGCTGCAGCCGGGTTCACGCCCGACATTCGGCACTACAGCAACGACTGGCACGCGGTGGCATCGTTGGTCGCCGTCGGATGTGGGGTCGCGCTCGTGCCGCGCCTTGCTCAGCCGCTGGCAGTTGAGGGATTCGTGCTGCGACCACTTGCCGGAGTCGGCGCGGCGCGCAATATTTTCGCTGCGGTGCGCGCCGGGGCGCAAGACGATCCGGTGCTCGCGGCGACCTTGCAGGCGTTGTGCGAGATCGCGAACGCGCTGCGATGAAGGCATGGCCGATGACGCTGCTCGCCGGTGCGCCGGAGATCAGTCAGTAAGCCGGCGGCGGGCCGCCTTCAGCCGGTCGAACAACAACCGCGCAAGGCCGTTCATCAACTGGTAGCCGACGTCCGGCTGCTCGGCCATAAACGCCCGCACGCGGAACGCGTCGAACTCAAGGAGCGTGGTCTGCCGGAGCGCGGTGGCCGTGAGGTGCCATCGGTACGGCGAGAAGAGCCACGACCAGCCAAGCACCGCGTCGTCCGCAAGAACGTCGACTCGCACCTGACCGCGGTAGGGATCCTCCATGTCGAGCGCGATTTCACCGGTCTGTAAGAGGAAGAATCGGTCGGCGCTCCCGCCTTCGCGGAACAACACCTCACCAGCTGCCACCGTGCGGCTGCGGGCGTGAGTGGCCAGCGGCGCGAGCAACTCGGCGGGAAGTTCGGAGAAGAACGGGTGGTCGCGCATCATCTCGACGGTGTGCGCGTCTTCGTCTTCCATGCCGGACCTCCCTGCGTCTGGCGACCGTTCTTGCCCGTTCTTTGCCGAACGCTACACACAGCATGGCGCGCCGTCGGCCAGCGGTGTGGCCAGCCGTAGAATCGGCGCACGATCCCTGAGCCGATTGACCGGCTCGGCCCGAGCGCGAAGGCGAAATTCGTGACCGATGCCACCGGCGCGCGTGGCGCTGGCGACAACCCGACCGTCCTGGTGATCGACTTCGGCGCGCAATACGCGCAGCTGATCGCGCGCCGCGTGCGAGAGGCCGGCGTTTACAGCGAGATCGTGCCGCACACCGCGTCGGTCGACGAGATCGTGGCGCGCAAGCCCGCCGCACTGATCTTGTCGGGCGGGCCGTCATCGGTGTACGCCGACGGCGCCCCGTCCGTCGACCCCGACCTGTTCAAGCACGGCATTCCGGTTTTCGGTATCTGCTATGGATTTCAGGCGATGGCGCAGGCCCTTGGCGGTGTGGTCGAACGCACCGGGCTCGCCGAGTTCGGCGGCACAAAGGTCACCGTCGTCCCGTCGTCCGAAGGGGTTCTGCTCAAGGATCTGCCGCCACAGCAGTCGGTCTGGATGTCGCATGGCGACTCCGTGACGAAAGCGCCGACGGGTTTCACCGTCACGGCTGCGTCGGACGGCGCGCCGGTAGCGGCGTTCGAAGACCTTGAGCGGCGGCTGGCCGGCGTGCAATTTCATCCTGAGGTGCGGCACACCGAGCACGGGCAGACCGTGCTGCGCCGGTTCTTGCGCGACGTCGCCGGGCTTGGTTCGTCGTGGACGACCGCCGGCATCGTCGTGGAGCAGGTCGAGAGAATTCGCAAGCAGGTCGGCGGCGGCCGGGTGATCTGCGGCTTGTCGGGCGGCGTCGACTCGGCGGTGGCGGCGGCGTTGGTGCAACGCGCGGTGGGCGACCAACTCACCTGCGTGTTCGTCGACCACGGCTTGTTGCGCAAAGGCGAGGCCGAGCAGGTTGAGCGCGATTTCGTTGCTAGCACAGGTGTTCGGCTGCATGTCGTCGACGCGGCGCAGACGTTTTTGAACGCGCTCGCGGATGTCACTGACCCTGAGCAGAAGCGGAAAATCATCGGTCGCGAGTTCATCCGCGCGTTCGAGGCTGCGGCGCGCGAGATCTCGGCCGAGGCGCCGGTCGACTTTCTCGTGCAGGGCACGCTTTATCCGGACGTCGTGGAGTCTGGCGGCGGCGCCGGCACGGCGAACATCAAGTCGCATCACAACGTCGGCGGGTTGCCGGAAGACTTGCAGTTCGCGTTGGTCGAGCCGTTGCGCACGCTGTTCAAAGACGAGGTTCGCGCGGTCGGGCTTGAGCTCGGCTTGCCTGAAGAACTCGTTTGGCGGCAACCCTTCCCCGGGCCTGGCCTCGCCGTGCGCATCATCGGCGGGGTGACCCGCGAGCGGCTCGACGTGTTGCGAGAAGCCGACGCGATCGCGCGCGAAGAGTTGACGTCTGCCGGGCTTGACCGTGAGATCTGGCAATGCCCGGTGGTTTTGTTGGCCGACGTTCGGTCGGTTGGCGTGCAAGGCGACGGGCGCACCTATGGTCACCCGATCGTGCTGCGTCCGGTGGCGAGCGAGGACGCGATGACCGCCGACTGGTCGCGGCTGCCGTACGACGTGCTGGCCCGGATTTCCACGCGCATCACGAACGAAGTGCGCGAGGTCAACCGAGTGGTGCTCGACGTGACGAGCAAGCCGCCCGGCACCATCGAATGGGAGTAGCGACGCTTCTCACGTTCGGCCACGGCACCGCGAGCCAAGACGACATCACCGCGTTGTTGCGTGGCCGGGGAGTTGAGAGCCTCGTCGACGTCCGCACTGCACCTGGCAGCCGACGCAACCCGCACGTCGGCCGTGACGAGTTGCAGGAGTGGCTGCCAGCCGCCGGGATCGCGTATCGGTGGGAGAAAGACCTCGGCGGTTTCCGCAAGCCGGCACCCGATTCGCCGGACATCGGTTGGACCAACCCGTCCTTTCGCGGCTACGCCGGTTATGCGCGGACGCCGCAGTTCGTCGCGGCCATCGACCAGGTGTTGGCCGAGGCGGGCCGACAACGCACTGTGGTGATGTGCAGTGAGTCGGTGTGGTGGCGTTGCCACCGCCGAATCATCGCCGACTTCGCGGTGTTGGCACGTGGCACCGTCGTCCAGCATCTGATGCACGACGGCAGACTCGCCGAGCACCGGCCGACCGAGTCAGCGCGACTCACCGAAGACGGACTACTCGTCTACGACGCCGGCACCCTCGCCGGTTGAACGTGATCAACTGGAAGGCGCGCTCGCGTTAGGGTTCGAGCAGCAACATCGGGACGCACGGACGAGCTAGGAGCAGCAGGATGGCCATCGCCGCCGATCAATCGATCCGCTGGGGCATCATCGGCACGGGCGGGATCGCGTCCGCGTTCGCCGGCGACCTCAAGCTGCTGCCCGACGCGCAGGTCGTCGCGGTCGGCTCGCGCTCGCAGGAGTCGGCCGACAAGTTCGGCGACCGGTTCGACATCCCGCGCCGCTACCCGACGTACGAGCAGCTGGCCGAAGATCCCGAGATCGACGCCATCTACGTCTCGACGCCGCACCCGATGCACCACGCCAACGCGCTGCTCGCAATCCGGGCTGGCAAGGCGTTGCTAGTCGAGAAACCCTTCACCATCAACGCCGAAGAGGCGCGCGAACTGGTCAGTGAGGCGCGCGCTCGCGGCACGTTTCTC
>JAICYF010000043.1 GCA_025934355.1 Acidothermaceae bacterium | reverse complement strand
GTTGCCGATGAGGACGTCGACATGCTCGACCAGTTGGCGATTCACCTCTTGTGCCCTGGCGATCCCGCCGACTCCTCTCCAGATGGAGGGGCGATAGTTCAAGTCATACGAAACGACAGCGCCGTGCTCGCGCGCCGTTCGTATCGCGCATTCCAAGACCTTTGGCGTTGTCTCCGAGAGCCCGGCGAAGATGCCGCCGGTGTGAAACCAGCGCACTCCTTGCTGGCCGAAGATGTCGTCCCAGTCGACGTAATCGGGCATGAGCTGGCTCGCGGCGGTGTTGCCGCGGTCGGAGACGCCGACGGCACCGCGAACGCCGAACCCGCGCTCGGTGAAGTTCAGTCCGTTCCGCACGCTGCGGCCGACGCCGTCGTACGGGAACCAGGTGATCAGCGAAGTGTCGACGCCGCCCTGCAACATCAGGTCCTCGATCAGCCGACCGACGCCGTTGTCGGCGAGGGCGGTGACGATCGCGGTGCGAAGGCCAAAGCATCGGCGCAGCCCGCGCGCCACGTTGTATTCGCCGCCGCCTTCCCACACTCGAAACTCGCGAGCGGTGTGCACCCGCCCTTCGCCCGGGTCGAGCCGGAGCATCACCTCACCGAGGGAGACCAGGTCGTACCGGCATCCGGCCGCCGGGTTGATCTCGAGCGTCACGACTTCACGTCCGACAACGCGACGGCCTCGGCCGCCAACATCGCGACTTCGTCGAACCGGTGGTCTCGCAGCAACTGCGGCGCCACCATCCAGCTCCCCCCGACGGCGACGACTGAAGGGAGCGCGAGGTAGCTCGGCAAGCTCGCTGCGGTTACACCGCCGGTCGGGACGAACTGGACCGCGGGAAAGGCAGCCGAAAGGGCCTTCACCATCGCCACTCCCCCAAGCGTCTCAGCCGGAAAGAGCTTGAGGCAGTGCAATCCGAGGTCGAGCGCGGCGATGATCTCGGCGGCCGTCGCGACGCCAGGGTAGACCGGCACGCCGCGTTCGTTAGCCCGCTCGACAACTGCGCGGCTCAAACCTGGAGACACGATGAAGCGCGCGCCCGCGTCAACCGCGACGTCGACCTGATGCGCCGTCACCACCGTTCCTGCGCCGACGAACAGCTGCGACAACCCGGCCATGCGCCGCAACGCTTCTTCTGCGGCCGCGGTTCGGAAGGTTATCTCCGCCGCGCGCAGACCGCCGGTGACCAGCGCTTCGCCGATCGGCTCAGCGGTCGTGGGGTCGTCGATGACGACGACGGGCACGACTCGCGACCCACCGAAGAGCAACTCCGTCATCTACCGAGCCATCCCCCGTCGACGGGCAACGTGACCCCATGCACGTAATCCGCGGCTCGCGACGCGAGAAACGCGACCGTGCCCCCGATGTCGGCGGCGGTTCCCCAGCGACCGGCGGGGATTCGGTCGCTGATGGCCTTGAAACGGTCAGGGTCGGCACGCAGCGGAGCGGTGTTGTCGGTCGTGATGTAGCCGGGCGCCACCGCGTTGACGTTGACGCCGTGCGAGGCCCACTCGTTGGCGAGCGCTTTCACGATCCCCGCAACAGCAGACTTCGCGGCGGTGTAAGCGACGATATTGATGCCACCTTGGAAGCTGAGCAACGACGCGGTGAAGATGATTTTGCCGCGCCCCCGGTCGACCATGCGTCGTCCGAGGTTGCGGGCAAGCACGAACTGCGCGGTCAAGTCGACCTGCAAGATGTGATCCCAGTCTTCGTCCGAATACGAAACGGCCGGCGACCGGCGGATGTCGCCCGCGTTGTTGACCAGGATGTCGACGGTGCCGTGGTTCGCGGTGATCTGCTCGGTGAGTCGCTCGACGTCGTCGCGATTGGAGAGGTCGGCGCGATACGGCGTGAAGGTCCGCCCGTGTGACTCGACCGCCTTTTGCACGGTGCTGCCGGAGTCCTCCATGCTGGCGCTCACACCGACAACGTCCGCGCCAGACGCGGCAAGTGCTTCAGCGATGCCGGCGCCTATCCCGCGCCGCGCGCCAGTGACGACGGCGACTTGGCCAGCCAGATCGAACGGGTTTTCAGACATCGCCGTTGCCCTCCCGGGATTCGGTGCAATCAACAAGCACCTTCATGACACCGCCGCCGGCCAATGACGCGAACGCCTCACCGGCCGCTTCGAGCGGAACGACCGCACTGATGAGCTCCTCGGCCGGTACCACGCCCGACGCGATCAGCGCAACGGCCTCCTCAAAGTCACGGCGCTCGTAAAGCCGAGCGCCCACCATCTCGAGTTCGCGCCAGAAGAATCGATGCAGGTTGACTTCGCGCGGTTGGGTGTGGATCGCGACCATCACCAGCTTCCCTCGCACGCCAAGCACGTCGACCGCGGTCGCGACCCCACCGGCGGAGCCCGACACCTCGAACGCGACGTCGGCGCCGCGGGACGACGTGAGCTCGAAGATTTCCGCTGTCACGTCAGAGCTTGTTGGGTCGATCGCCCGGAACCCGAGCTTGCTGGCGAGCGCTCGCCGTTCGTGGTCGACCTCGACGAGCGAGACATCCGCTCCCGCCGCGCGGGCCACCACCGAAATCAACGTGCCTACCGGTCCGCCGCCGACGACAACGACGTGTTGTCCGGGCCTGAGACCTGCTCGGCGGACGTCGTGCACCGCGACCGCGGTGGGCTCAACTAGGGCGGCGTGCCGCAGGTTGACCTCATTCGGCACCCGTACCAACAGCTGCGCAGGAACGTTCCAGCGGTTCTGCATCGCGCCGGCCGCGTCGATGCCAAGAAAGACGAGCTGGGGGCAGACGTGACCAAAACCTGCCTGGCAGGCGGCGCAACTGCCGCATGACCGCACCGGGAGCACGGTCACCGAGTCACCGACCGACCACCCTTCGACACCGGACCCGATCGCCGCGACCGTCGCGGAACACTCATGCCCGATCACGGCCGGCCGCTGCACACGCGCGTCCATGTCGCCGTGGTAGATGTGCAGGTCCGTGCCGCAGATGCCCGTGTAGGCGACGGCTAGCTGCACCTCTCCCGGCGCTGGATCGGCGACGACAACGTCGGCCGTCTCGACGTCTTGAGGGCCGGTGTACCTAGCGGCGCGCATCTGAGTGCCTCTTCTTCGTAGTCATGGCTGTTGATTTTCTTGACCGGGCGCAATCGCCGCCTGGTTAGCTCACCATCAGTTCATGTGCCAGATCTCCGGCAGCTCCAGCCATTGCCGACCATCGGGCGTGCCGGGCAACCGCTCCTGGCACGGATCGGTCAGCCTCCACCAGCGCTGTGTCGTGGGATCGGCGGCGATCCGACCCATGTCGTGGTCGTAGTCGTCGCCGACGTACTCGTAGTAGCTGAACAGCAGGTCGTCGAGCAGGTAGATGCTGTAGTTGCGAATGTTGGCAGCGGAGATCATGGCCTCGACCTCAGGCCACACCGACGCGTGCAAGCGCAGATACTCTTCTCGCGCCTCAGGCCGTAGCCGAATCGCTTGCGCGATCCGACGCGACCGCGACGACGTCTCCGCCGGTTCGGTCATCGGCGTCATCCGCCGATCAGCGCGTCGGAGCCGGAGCGCGCCGCTGGTGGTGACACCCACGCTGGTCCGCTCGGGTAGAGGTATTCGAGCACCGCTTCGGGTCGCAGCTGCGCGCTCATGCCCGGCGTGGTGGGCGCCACGTACCGGCCGTCGCGGATGACCACTGGGTCGACGAAGTGCTCGTGCAAGTGGTCGACGTATTCGACCATGCGGCCGTCGGTGGTGCCGCTGACTGCGACGTAGTCGAACATCGACAGATGTTGCACCAACTCACAAAGGCCCACCCCGCCCGCGTGCGGGCACACCGCGACACCGAATTTCTTTGCCATCAACAAGATGGCCAAGTTCTCGTTGACGCCGCCGACGCGGCACGCGTCAATCTGGACGACGTCGACAGCCTGCGCTTGCAGCAACTGCTTGAACATGACCGCGTTGTGCACGTGTTCGCCGGTGGCGACGCGAATGGGCGAGACCGCGCGCCGCACCGCGGCGTGACCGAGGATGTCGTCCGGCGACGTCGGCTCCTCGATCCAGTACGGCTCGTACTCGCGAAGGCCGTTGACCCAATCGATCGCTTCGGCGACACCCCACGCTTGGTTCGCGTCGATCCCGATTGGCAGGTCGCCCACCGCTGCGCGCGCGATGCCGAGCCGCCGCCGATCCTCGTCGAGGTCGAGACCCACCTTCAGCTTGATCATGCCGAAACCGTCGTTTTTGGCTTCGAGGCTCAGCCGCGCCAGCTTCTCGTCGTCATAGCCGAGCCAACCGGGTGTGGTGGTGTACGCCGGAAAACCGGTCGCGAGCAAGTCGCCGACGCGTTCTTCCTTGCCCTCCTTTCCACGCTCCAAGATGTCGAGCGCCTCTGCGGGCGTCAGCGCGTCACGCAGATACCGAAAGTCGATCGCGCCGACCAGCTCGGCCGCCGGCAGCTCGGCGAGCAGTCGCCACAGCGGCAGGCCAGCTCGGCGCGCCTTCAAGTCCCACAGCGAGTTGAGCACCGCCGACGCGGCCATGTGGATGGCGCCTTTTGCGGGCCCGAGCCAGCGAAGCTGGCTGTCGCCCACAAGACTCACGCTCACCGCGCCAAGGTCGGAGACGAGCTCGTAGACGTCGCGGCCAACCACCATCGGTCGCAGCGCTTCGATCGCCGCCAGTTGGACGTCGTTACCCCGGCCGACGGTGAACGCGAATCCGTAGCCGTGGTCGCCTTCGCTTGTCTCGATCTCGAGATAGGCGGCTGAATAGTCGGGAAATGGGTTGAGGGCGTCAGAACCGTCTCGATGGCGTGACGTGGGAAACCGTACATCCGCCGTATGGAACCCGGTGATCCGGTTGGTCACGCTGCTCCTTCCAAAGGGCGCCTGGTGGCTCGGCACGTTGAGAAGCCATCGCGGGGCGCGAACGTTCGATGACGATCGGCGGCAATTTCGTCCTCACACAATCGGCGACCTCGCCTCGACCGTGACGTCCTGGTTCTCGGGCCGGCCCACGGGCCAGCCGACATTGCGCACCGGCGCGAGAATCTGTTCCACCTCGGCCATCAGGTCGAGGTCGATCGGCTCTTCCGACCAAGAGATGTTGCGCGCCATGTTCTCCCACTTCGCGGAGCCGACGAGCGTGCTCGCGACGCCTGGAAGCCGCAGCGCGTATTGAAGAGCGAGCTTGGCGATGTCGCTTCCGTGATCGTGGCACATCTGGGCGGCTCGCGCGCACGCCTCGAGCAACACCTCGGACGCTGGGTGCCAGGCCGGAGCGCCTCGAGTGGTCAGCGCGCCCATTGCGAGCACTGAGGCATTGACGATCCCGATCTCACGCTCTTGGAAGGTGGGCAACCACTCGGCGAAACTCTGATCCTGGAGGTTGTACCGGCAATAGGTGAGGATCGTGTCAATCTTGGTCCGCGCTGACACGTACTCGAGCGCCCTCAGCGAGTAGCCGGTGATGCCGACGTAGCGAGCTTTGCCCTCGTCGACGATCGCGCGCAGTGCCGGGATGGTCTCCTCCACCACCTGGTCCAACGAGACAAACTCGATGTCGTGGCACTGAATCAGGTCGACGTAGTCGACGCCGAGCCGTTGCAGACTCTCGTCGACACTGGCTTGCACGCGTGCGGCCGAGTAGTCAAAGTCATCGTCGCCATATCGACCCACTTTCGTGGCGAGCACATAGTGCTCACGCGGCACCCCGGAAAGGGCCCTGCCGAGCAGGGTCTCGGCTCGGGTAATCCCGTAGTACGGCGAGACGTCGACGAAGTTGATGCCGCGAGCAAACGACTCGCGAACTGACCGGATCGCGTCGGCCTCGTCGATGTCGTGAAACACGCCACCGAGCGGAGACGCGCCGTAGCCAAGCACCGACACCATGAGGTCAGTTGTGCCGAGACGCCGATAGTCCATGCGTCGTCAATCCTGCGCTTGGCCGCTGGTGATGCGCGACAGCACCAACGCGAGAAGGATGATCGCGCCGTCGAGCGCGCCAATCCACTCCGCGTGGACGCCGGCCAGCGTCAGCACGTCCTGAATCATGTACAAGAGCAAGACCCCCGTGAACGCGCCGAACATTGTTCCCTTGCCGCCGTTGAGACTGATGCCGCCGATGACCGCCGCGGCGAAGACGGTGAAGATGTAGCCGTTGCCTTGGTTCGCGGCCACTGACGCTAGTCGCCCGGTCAACATGAGGCCACCGAGCGCCGCCAACGTGCTGCAGATGATGAGCGTGATCCACAGCACTCGGTCGACGTTGATGCCCGCCGCGCGCGCAGCGTTGGGGTTGCCGCCGATGGCGTAGAGCGAGCGACCGGCGCGGGTGTACCCGAGCACGAACATCGCGACGCCGAACAACGCAAGGCACAACCAGACCGCGACCGGCACGGTGAACCAGTACGTCTGGCCGATCCACAGCATCGACTTCGGCAGATTGAAGAAAGTTTGTCCTTTCGAGATGCCCGTCAACAGACCGCGCAACACGATCAGCATGCCCAGCGTCACGATGAAGCCGTTTAGCCGGTACTTCACGATCAGGAGCCCATTGATCGCTCCGATCACCGCACCAGCGGCCAGGGTGAGGGGAATTCCCGTCCACGACGGGAGATGCGAGCCCAGGCCGATCGACGCCGGGGCACCTGGCAACAACAGCCAGGCGGCGACGCCGGGCGCGAGACCGAACGTCGACTCCAACGACAAGTCCATGCGGCCGGCGATCAGAATCAGCGCCTCGGCGAGCACAAGCACGCCGACCTCTGACATGGTCTGCAGAATTAGAATCAGGTTGCCCTTGTGCAAGAACACCGGGTTGACGGCGTAGCCGAGAACCGCCACGGCGATGACCGCGGGCACAAGGGCGAAGTCGCGCAGGCGCGCGATTCGGATTCGACGCGTCGTCGACGTTTGTGGAAGCGCGATCGGCACGTCGCCGGTCGTCGTCTCGGAAACGCTGTCAGTCATGGATTTCACTCACGCCCTCCATCGCGCTCACGAGCGCATTGTCGGCCCAGCCAGCATCGAATTCGTCAACGACCGCACCTCGGAACATCGCCAGGACGCGGTCGCACACCCGAAGGTCGTCAAGTTCGTCGGACACGACCAGAACCGAGGTGCCGCGCGCGCGCATCTCACCGACGACGCCGAGCAGCGTTTCTTTCGACCGCACGTCGACACCCGCGGTCGGTGCGATGAGCACAAGCACTTTCGGTTCGCTGGCCAGCGCCCGGCCCATGACGACCTTCTGCTGATTGCCGCCCGACAGTGCGGACACCGGCAGCTCGGGCCCAGGGGTCTTGACCGACAACGCGTCAATGAGCCGCCGCGCTAGGGCGTCACGTCGCTTCGGGGAAAAGACACCGTGCGTGCCGATGCGCTCGGGAACGGTCATGGTCATGTTCTCCGCGACGCTCAGGCCCGGCACGTACCCCTGGTCGTGGCGGTCTTGCGGGACGAACGCGACCCCGTTCCGCAAAGCGTCGTACACGTTGCCGGGCTTTGGCGTGCGCCCGCCGACGGAAACGGAGCCGGCGAGCGGTTTACGCAGGCCGACGATGGTCTCGCCGATCTCGGTTTTGCCGCTCCCCCCACCGCCCGCCAACCCGACGACCTCGCCACGGCGAACCTGGAAGCTGACCGGCGGGGCGCCGTCGATGGCAACCAACTCTGAGACGTCCAGCAACACCGGCTCGTCATTCTCGCGCGTCATCGTCGGGCGAACTGCCGCGTCGGCCACCGCTTCACCGGTCATCGCCGCGACAAGTGCTCTCGTCGGCACCGCCGCGACGTCGTCCGTCAAGATGTGCCTTGCGTCGCGAAAGACCGTCACCCGCTGGCAAATCTCGTAGATCTCCTCCAAGTGGTGGGAGATGAACAAGAACGTCATGCCGTCGTGTTGCATCGCGCGGATTCGCCGGAACAGCCGGTTGATCGCGGTGCGGTCGAGCTGCGCGGTGGGTTCGTCGAGGATGATAAAGCGCGCGTCGAACGACAGCGCGCGCGCAATTTCCAGCAGTTGGCGTTGCTCGACGTTGAGCTCGCGCGCGACCGCGTTGACGTTGATTGACAGATTCCACGTCTCAAGGAGCGCGCGGGCGCTATCTCGCATCTGACGCCAGGAGATCGACGTCCCCGTGCCGTGCGGTTGCCGGTTCAGGTACAAGTTTTCGGCGACGGTCAGGTTCGGGATGATGGTCGACTTCTGGTAGACGCAGGCGACGCGCTGACGCCACCCGTCACGGTCGGCCAGGCCTGGGGCGCGTTCGCCGTTGAACAACACCTCACCACTGTCGGGTGCCTGAAGTCCGGTCAGAATCGCGACCAGCGTGGACTTTCCGGCCCCGTTGCGGCCGACCAGCGCGTGCGTCTCACCGGGCTCGATGACGATTCCGGCGTCACGCAGCGCGACCGTGCTGCCATACCGCTTCACGATGCCGCGGGCTTCGGCAACCGGAGCCGGCCGCACGGTCTCCGGCGGACGTTCGGCGTTTGCCGCACTCACGAGACGAGCTCCTCGCAGGTATCAGGTTGGGCAGGGCGGCTCGGCGACGACCGGGATCGCCGCCGAGCCGCGTGTTGCGACTGCAGAGCTGCCACTAACTTGCGTTGCCCCAGAGGGACGGATCAGTCGACTTCAGCGAACTGATGCCGCCGTATGTCCCGCCGTCCGCGGTGACCAACGGCGCCGAGAGTTGATCCTCCAAGACACCAGGACGCACCTGGATGATGTTGCTGTCGTGATCGGTCGGGCCGGGTTTGAAGGTCTTGCCGTCGATGGCGGCCTTCAGGTAGTAAAGCCCGTAGTACGCGTACAGGTCGGCCGGCTGCGAAACCGTCGCGTCGATCTGACCGGCCGCGATGTCCTTGAGCTCCTGCGGGATGCCGTCGTTCGACACGACGAACACGTGCTTCGGGTCGGTCGGCGCGACAAGCAAGCCCTTTGACTTCAGGTCTTGCAGAGTGCCGGCCAGCGCGAAGCTCGACTCCATGTAGACACCGCGGATGTCGCTGTCCTGCTCAAGCGCGGTCGCCAACTGCGAGGCGGCAGTTGCGGCGTCCCACTTCGAAGGCTCGGCGTGAACCTTGATGCCTGGGAAGTTCTGCTTCATGCAGTCGGAGAAGGCCTCCGTACGGTCTCGGCCGTTGATCGAGGCGACGTCACCTTCGAGCATGACGACGCTGTGCTTACCGCCGAGTTTCGTACCCAGGAACTGGCAGGCCTTGGTTCCGTACGCCTTGTTGTCGGCGCGCACGACCATGTACACATTGCCGGTGTCGGGCCGGGTGTCAATGCTGACAACCGGGATGTTCTTTGCGTTGAGCTGCTGCAACGTCGGGGCGATGGCCGCGGTGTCTTGCGGGGCCATGACGATGCCCTTCACACCCTCGCTCACCAGGGTCTGCACGTTGGCGGCGAGCTTTGCGACGTCGTTTTGCGAGTTCGTGGTCTTCATGGTGACGCCGGCCTTCTGAGCCATCTGCGGCTCATAGCGGATGTAGGCGTTCCAGAAGTCCGTGTCGGAGCGGGGGTAGTCACTGCCGACGAGCGGCATCGACCCGCCGCCACCACCACCGCCACTGCTGGCTGCGGCCTGCGGCGTCGAGGCTTGCGTGCTCGACGTGGTTTGCGCCGTCGAGGCACCCGCGCCGTTCGTCGACGACGCGGTTGGGGATTTAGAGCTACTGCACGCAGCGAGGAGGCTTCCGGCCACCACCGCGCCTACTACCAACGTCTTTCTATGCACAGTTGGTCTCCCATCGCCTGGCTTGGTTTCGGGCTGACGAATCTTGTGACCTGGGCCGACGTGGCCCGGCCACGTTCGTGCCGCACCCCACTCCCGCGACCTGCGAGGCGACCGGCGTACCCGCGCGAGTGGCGCCGTCGGCCTCGCCGCGGCTGCCGCGGAGAGGTAGGATGTTTCGAGACATGGGATGTTTGTAGTCGTCACCGGGCCCGTTGGCAACGCTCCGCCGTGTAACGGGACCGTAACGATCCACCGTTCTTGCCAGAAACAGCGGATGACTGAGACTCTCTAGCGTCCCGTAGATCCAATGAAAAGCCCGACCAGACACAGGACGGTTAGGGGTATGGCGCTTCCTGACGAGGCGATCACGACGATTCGGTCGCTGATCCAGGCTGGTGAGCTGAAGCCCGGCACCCGGTTGCCGCCCGAGCAGCAACTCGCCGCGCGGCTGGGGCTGTCTCGCAACTCCATGCGCGAGGCGGTTCGGGCGTTGGAGTCGGCACGAGTTCTGGACGTCCGTCGCGGTGACGGCACGTATGTGACCAGCCTGGCACCCGCGCTGTTGCTCGAGGGGCTTGGATTCGCGATCGACCTGCTGCAAGACAACAGCCTGCTCGAGGTCGTCGAGGTGCGCCGAATGCTCGAGCCGATAGCGACCGGCACCGCGGCCACCCGCATCACCGACGACGCACTCGCGGAGCTGCAGGAGATTCTCGACAAGATGTACGCCACCAAAGACACCAGCGAGCAGATGGTGCACTACGACATCCTTTTTCACCGCACGGTGATTGCGGCGAACGGCAACGAGACGTTGTCGTCGGTCATCGAGGCGCTGTCGAGCAAGACCTTGCGAGCCAGGGTTTGGCGCGGCGTGCTGGAGGCGGGCGCGGCGACCCGGACGCTCGCCGAGCACCAAGCGATTTTTGACGCGCTCGCAGCGCGCGATGCCGCGCTCGCCCAAAGCGCGGCGCTCTTGCACATCAACACGTCCGAGAGCTGGTTGCGGAAAATCCTTACCGAGAAGCCGATTGAGCCGCGCAGCCGCGTCTCGAACAGCGTCGGTTAGTCGGTGGAGCACGACCCGAGGGCGGAAATCGCGACAGTGGCGCTCGGTCGCGTGACGCTGGGCCGGGGCGGCGTCGAGGTGAGCCGCTTGGGCTTCGGCGGCGCGCCGATCGGAGGGCTGTTTCGCGCCGTCGACGACGATGACGCGCGCGACGCGCTCGCGACCGCGTGGGATCTCGGCGTCCGTTATTTCGACACCGCGCCGCATTACGGCTCCGGCCGCTCCGAACGACGCATGGGCGAGTTTCTTCGCGCGCATCCTCGCAAGCAATGGGCGATCTCGACGAAAGTCGGACGGTTGCTGGATTCGGCATCGCCCGGCTCGGCCGATGACTTCGGCTTTGTCGGCGAGCAACCGACGACCAGAGTGTTCGATTTCAGTGAACCCGGCGTGCGACGGTCCCTCGAAGGCAGCCTTGAGCGACTGGGTGTCGATCGCGTCGACATCGCGTTCCTGCACGATCCCGACAACTATTTGGACGACGCGATAGCGCGCGGCTGGCCGGCTCTCGCGAAGTTGCGCGAAGAAGGCGTCGTCCGAAGCATTGGCGCTGGAATGAACCAGACGCCGGCGCTTACGCGGCTTGTACACGAGACCGAGATGGACGTCGTACTGCTCGCCGGTCGATACACATTGCTCGACCAGGGCGCGCTCGACGACTTGTTTCCGGCCTGCTTGCGCCGCGACGTTTCCGTGGTCGCCGGCGGCGTGTTCAACAGCGGGATCCTCGCCGACCCGTTCACCCAACACCAGTTCGATTACGAGCCGGCGTCGTCGGAGATTCGGGCCCGCGCTCTTCGCATCGCGCAGGTGTGCGCAGACCACGGCGTCCCGATCGCAGCTGCCGCGTTGCAGTTCCCACTGGCGCATCCGGCGGTCACCAGCATCGTGGTCGGGGCTCGGTCGGCAGCTGAGGTACGGGAGAACTGCCGACTGCTGAAGGTGCCGATCCCCGCGGAGCTGTGGACGCGATTGCGCGCCGGGTCTCTGCTGCGGCCCGACGCGCCCGTTCCCGCCGACCGCGACTGACGGACGACGAGTCACGGCTCTTGCCGGGCCGATGTCGTCGCGCGTGCGGATCTCGATTCCTCCCATGTCTGGCGCCCGAGGCGATGCCGGGCTCGGCCGGAAGGGCAAACATACGACGAATGATGTTCACCGTCAACGCGGCCTTGTCGGCAGCGCGAGTTGGCTTCGCCAAGCTGCCCTCGGCATTCACCCTTCCGCCTAACGGAAGAGCGCCTTCTCCGGCTGCGAACAGGTGTTCACAATGCGGTCAAGAGACGAACCCGCACCGGGAGGACCGCCGTGAGGACCGAGTTCCCGCGCAACCAGTGGTATGTCGCCGCGTACGGCACGGAAGTCAGCCGCCGCCTGTTGGCCCGCAAAATCTGCGGCGAGGCCATCGTCTTTTACCGGACGTCGAACGGCGAACCCGTCGCGCTCGCCGACCGCTGCGTGCACCGGCAGTACCTGTTGTCAGCGAGCGCGCTCGACGGCGACCTCTTGGTGTGCGGCTACCACGGCTTCACCTACGACGCCGAAGGCACCTGCGTGAAGGTGCCGGGTCAGCACCGAGTTCCGCGCACCGCACGGGTGAAGAAGTACCCGGTCGTCGAACAGGACTCCTTCATCTGGATTTGGATCGGCGATGACGCGGCGGCCGACCCGCAGAGCATTCCTAGGGCGCCATGGCTCGCCGCGAAGGATTGGACGACGGTGTGCGGCATGGAACCGCTGGCCGCCCGTTACGGATTGCTCGTCGACAACCTGCTCGACCTTTCACACGAGACGTACCTGCACGGCGGATACATCGGCACGCCGGAAGTCGCCGAGACGCCGATCACCACCGAGGTCGATGAAGACCACGGCATCGTGTTCGTCTCGCGACACATGGAAAACGTCGCCTGCCCACCGTTCTACGCGAAGTCGACCGGCATCGAGGGCCGCATCGACCGCTGGCAAGACATCGAATACCGGCCGCCCTGCCTGTACTTGCTGCACAGCCGAGTGGCGCCGGTCGGTGTCCAACCCGGTGCGGACGGCGACGACAGCGGCGCGTTCCACGTCGAAGTCGTCTACGCCATAACGCCGGAGACCGAGACGAGCACGCACGACTTCTGGGCGGTGGCCCGCGACTTCGCCCTGGACGACGAAAGCGTGTCCGGATTCCTCGCCGAGAGCAACCGCACCGTCGTGCTGCAGGACGTCGCGGCGCTCAACCTGCTTGAGACGGTCATCGTCAACGAACCGCCGGGATACCAAGAGCTCAGCATCAACATCGACACCGGAGGGCTCGCCGCCCGTCGGATGCTTGCCGCGCAGATTGTGGCGGGCGACAGCATGCATGCGCCGGCGACGGCGGCGACGGGCTGACAGATGGCTTCCAGACCCTCGCGCGCGCAACTGCAAGGCGCGACCGTCACCTACCGGGTCGACTGGGTGCTCGGCACCGATCTCCTGCACGGGAGATGCCAATGCGGCGCCGAGCGTGAGTCAGAAGATCCGATCGAGTTGTGGCAGTGGCTCACCGGCCATCCGGTCGGTCACGAGCAATCGTGGTCGTCCGGCCAGCCCACTCCGCACGATCTTGTCGCCGTTGGGACGTGAGATGTCGACCGACATAGCGCTGCGTGATGTGAGGCAAGCCGGCGCCGAGGATGCAGTTGACGATGTGGCCGAATCCGAGTTCGACGTTGTCGTCGTCCGGAAAGAGAAAATCGCGGACGACGCGTTCTCGCTGACTCTGCGCAGCGCCGGATTGCCCCTGCCTGCTTGGGCGCCGGGCGCGCACATCGACCTCGTGCTGCCAAGTAAGAAGGTTCGGCAATACTCGCTGTGCGGTGATCCCGCGAACCGCGAGGAATGGCGGATTGGCGTGCTGCGCGAGCAAACCGGGCGCGGCGGCTCGGCGTACGTCTGCGACGAGCTGGCTGAGGGAACCCGACTCACCGTTCTCGGCCCGCGGAACCACTTCGCCCTTGTGCCAGCGGCAAATTATCTGTTCATCGCCGGCGGTATCGGCATCACGCCGATCCTGCCGATGCTGCAAGCCGCGACAAAGTCCGGCGCTCGATGGCAGCTGTGGTACGGCGGCCGCCAGGCGTCGTCCATGGCGTTTGTCGAAGAGCTGGCGGGCTATGGCGATCGCGTGCAGCTCTGGCCGCAGGACGAACGCGGGCTGTTGCCGCTCGACGACCTGCTCGCCAGCCGTGACGACGAGACGCTTGTGTACTGCTGCGGGCCGGCGCCGCTGCTCGAAGCCACCGAGGCACGCAGCCGCGACTGGCCCACCGGTGCCTTGCGCGTCGAGCGATTTGCTCCTGTCGCCGTCGACCACGCCGCCGACCAACCGTTCGAGTTGGAGCTCGCGCGTTCTCGCAAGACATTGACCGTGCCGCCCGGCATGTCGATCCTGCAGGCGGTCGAGGCGTCCGGCGTCTTCGTGCTCTCGTCCTGCCAGGAGGGTACCTGCGGCACCTGCGAGACCGAAGTCCTTGAGGGGACGCCGGATCATCGAGATTGTGTTCTTACTGATGCCGAGCGTGCCGAGGGCGACGTCATGATGATTTGCGTTTCCCGGTCCCGAACCAGCCGACTCGTGCTCGACTTGTAGAGCAGCCGTCACCCCACGGCGGCTAGGAGGACCTCATGCTGGCGGCCAGGCCGGAGCGACCGCGCGATACCGTGCGTTCGTCGTCCGCGCGCGTTTTTCGGCTCCTCGACGCGTTCAACTCGGCGGCAAAAGGGCTGTCACTGACAGAGATGAGCCGGCGCAGCGGGTTGCCGCTCACCACGGTGCACCGTTTCGCGCACGAGTTGCGCAGGCTCGGAGTGCTTGAGTGCGATCCCGACGGCCACTACCGAATTGGCTTACGCCTGTGGGAAATTGCCGCCCACTCCCCGCGCGGCGTCGGGTTGCGCGAGGCCGCAATGCCATTCCTCGAGGACCTCTACGAGGCCACCCATGAGAACGTGCAACTCGCCGTCCGCGACGCGCACGACGTCGTCTACATCGAGCACATCGCCGGACGACGAGCGGTCGGCGTGCGCACTCAAGTCGGATTGCGGTTTCCGTTGCACGCCACCGGCGTTGGGCTCGTGCTGCTCGCGTTCGCCGATGAGGCGTTGCAGGACGAGGTGATGAACGCGCCGCTGGCCGGCTTCACCCCGAAGACGATTCAAGATCCTTCGCTGCTGCGGCGGAAACTCGCCGACGTCCGGCAGCAGGGCTTCGCGGTCAGTGATCGACAAGTGACCATGGACGCCCTCTCCGTGGCCGCGCCAATCAGGGACGCCGAAGACGCCGTGGTTGCCGCAGTGTCCCTTGTGGTGACCGCGAATGTGTCGCCGACGGCCATCGCGCCAGCCGTGGTGGCCGCGGGGCGCGGAATATCCAGGGTGTTGCGAAACGCCGGCATGGTGTTGGAGCGATAGTCCTCACCTGAGGCTGCCAGGCGCCGATGTGTTCTTGTCGGGGTCCGTCCCGGCGGTCGCGGAAGGCCAGGTCGATGTCGATGTCCCTGTCGAGTGACGTCCTGAAATCCACTCATGGCGGTGGTTCGCAAACCCTCGACACCGAACGGCGATGGTTCGGCACCGGTCGCAGCACCGACCCTGACCCGCGGACGGCCGGCACGCAGGCCACCCGCGACGCGTTGGCCGGACGGCGCGCCTCGCTCGTCGTCGTTTTCTGCCCGCCTGACATCGATTTCGAGGCGATGCTGGACGGCGTCGCGGCGGAGGCTGGCGGCGCTCCGTTGATCGGTTGCACCGGCATCGCGCATCTCTCCAAGGGGGCGCCGGTTGAGCCGTGCGTCGTGGTCTCCGCGCTCGGAGGCGACGGCTTCGAGATCAAGACGAGCGTTGCGTTGAACGTGTCGTCAGGGCAGCGCGCGGCGGGCGAGCACGTGGCCGAGATGGTCGAGACGTTGACCAGCGAGCACAAGCTGCTGCTGTTGCTTGCCGACGGCCTTGGCGGCGAACAACACGAGTTGGTGCGTGGCGCCTACAGCGTGGCTGGAGCGACCGTTCCGCTCGCCGGTGGCTGTGCGGCTGACGATTTCCGTTGGGAAAACACCTTTCAATTCTTCGGCGACGCGAACGGCGTCCAGGTCCACCAAGACGCCTTGGTCGCCGCCGCGATCGGATCCGACGCGCCGATCGGCGTTGGCGTCGCGCACGGTTGGCAAAAGACCGGCGAACCGATGGTCGCGACGAAGAGCGCCGGAGGTCGGGTCGATGAGCTCGACGGTGAGCCGGCGCTTGACGTGTTCGCCGACCGACTCGGAGTCGACCGGTCAATGGCCGAAGACGAGCACGCCTTCATGCAGTTGACCCTGAAGCATCCGCTGGGCCTGTCGCGGCGCAGCGGCGAAGACATCCGGGTGATCCACGGCGGCAACGTCGAGTCCGGCTCGCTCCAATGCATCGCGGACGTTCCACAAGGCGCGCTGCTTTGGATGATGCAGTCTGATCAAGAAGGTTTGCTTCGCACTGTCGACGACGCGTACGCGGAGGCGGTGGCGTCGCTCGACGGCGTCCAGCCCGTTGGCTTGCTCGCGTTCGACTGCGGCGCGCGTTACCTCTTCCTTGGGCCTGACGGCGTCGCCGACGAGGTCAGCAGGCTTGTCGACAAGGCTGGCGACGCGCCGTTCGCCGGGTTCTACACGATGGGCGAGATCGCCCGATCGCGCGGCGCGCAAGGTATGCACCACCTCACGTTGGTGTTGGTGGCGTTCGCATGAGGGGGGATCGGTGGACTATCACTGGTCCATCCACCAACTGACCGAGTACTTCGAGGCCGTCACCTCCCAAGACAACGAGTGGATCGCGATCCGCGGGGCGGTGGAGCGGGCCGTCGAAGCGCTCGGCGCCGAACTCGGCGCAGTTATCCGCGATGACGAGGTCGTCGCGTCCGTCGGGCTTGGCCGCGCGACGCCATCGGTCACCGCGATCAGTCCGGCGGTTCAGGGCGCGCCGATGATCGACGTCCCGCCATTGGGATTGCTTCATGCGTTGGGCGCCGCGCTCGACGACGAGAGCGGCGAGTATCTGGTGGTCAGCCGGATCGAGGACGAGTTCAGTGGTGAAGAACGCCAGCTCCTGCAAGGCATGGCGCGCGTGCTCGGACTCGCGTTGCGGAGCCTGCGCACCCTTCAAATCGAACGCACGCTGCGGACCGAGCGCGAACTGGAGGCCGCCGAGCGGTTGCGGCTGCTCGACACGCTCGGCCGACGCCAGCGATTGCTCGAGTCGGTGCTCACAATTCAGCGAGCCATCTCCCACCGGGCGCCGTCACAGACGATTTTGGACGCCGTCACCGCAAGCGCGTCGCCGTTGCTTGACGGGGCCTTTCTCGCGCTGGTGATTGTGTCGCCGGTCGACGGCCAGCATCGCGTCGTCTCGTCGTCCGCGCCCGTGTCGGACGACGCAGACCACACCGCGCTCGTCATGGCGACGGCCGCGGAAGCTGTCGCGATCAACGACCTGGTGACTCGCACGGACGTGGTCGGATCTGCCCTGCACTACACGGCACTTGCCGCGCCCGTGCACATCGAAGGCCAAACGGCGGGCAGCCTGGTGACCGTCGCAAAGTCGGACGACGCCGACGTTGACGACTGGCGCGCCACCCTGACCGCGTTCGCCGAGCAAGCAAGTGTCGCGCTGACCGACGCGCGGACGGTCGAGGCGATGCGCGACGCGTACCAAGACCCGTTGACCGGCCTGCCGAACCGCGCGTTGTTCATGGACCGGCTCAACCATTCACTCCAACGCGCATCGCGACACGACACGCACGTTACTGTTCTGTTCATCGACCTCGACCGGTTCAAGGATGTCAACGACAGCCTCGGCCACGGCGCCGGCGACGAATTGCTCGGCTGGTTCGCGAGTCGTATTCGCGAAAGCGTCCGGGGTGACGACACCGCGGCCCGACTCGGTGGCGACGAGTTCGCCATCTTGCTTGAGCAAACGATCGGAGACAGCGCAGGCCGTGCGGTCGCGAATCGACTCAGTCGCGCGCTTCGCGAGCCGCTGCGCCTCGGCGACCGCGAGCTCTTCATCTCGGCGAGCGTTGGGATCGCGACCAGCGGTGGCTGCGCCGCAACGGCCGACGAGTTGCTTCGCAACGCCGACATCGCGATGTATCGCGCGAAACGAACCGGCGGCGGTGACGCGCTCGTCTATGAGCCGCACATGCACACCGAGACGATCGACGGTCTGGAACTCGGTCCTGACCTGTACCACGCGGCGAGCCGCGGCGAGCTGCGGTTGGAGTACCAGCCGATCATCAACCTGCACAGCGGCGAGGCGGTCGCCGTCGAGGCGCTCGTGCGATGGCAGCACCCGACGAGGGGATTGATCCGGCCCGACATTTTCATTCCGCTGGCCGAGCGCAACGGCGTCATCACCGAGATCGGTGAATGGGTGTTGCGCCACGGATGCGCTGCGGCCGCCGGATGGAGAAGGAACTCGATCCCCAACCTATGCATCAGCGTCAATGTTTCTGCGCGGCAACTCGACAATCCCGCGTTCGCTGACTTGGTTTCCGCGGTGTTGTCAGAGACCGGGCTTCCGGCCTGCGCCTTGACGCTGGAGATAACCGAGTCGGTGCTGATGAGAGACCCTGAACGGGCTCTCGAACTGATTCGCCCCCTCAAGGCACTCGGCGTCCGGCTTGCGATTGACGACTTCGGTACCGGCTTCTCATCGCTCGCGTATCTGCAGCGCCTCCCGGCCGATCAGCTGAAGATTGACAAGGTGTTCATTGACGCGATCGAGACGTCGGTTGAAGGCTCGGCGATTGTGCGAACGGTCGCGGAACTCGCTCGAACGCTGAACATGCAGACCGTGGCAGAGGGCATCGAGACGCGTCAACAGCACATCATCTTGCAGGCCCTCTCGTGTGACTTCGGTCAGGGATATCACTTCGCGCGGCCGCTGAAGACCTCCGCGGTACCAGGGTTTTTCGGCAGCGCTGGCCGGCGAATCGGGGTTGCGTCCGGGCGTTCCGCCTAGGAGCACCGGTCTTGGGTGGGCGCCTATGCTTCGGCGAGAAAGTCCACGATCGCTTTACGGAACGCCGGTTCGTGCAAGGCGCCACCGTGGTCGCCGTCGATCACGCGCAGCTGGGCGCCGGGGATCGCGGCGGCGAGGGTCTCGGGCCGAGTTGCGAGCGAGTCGTCACGCCCAACGAGCACCAGGGTGGGCACCGACAAACTGGCGAGCGGGATCGGCTCCCGATGCAATGCCTGTGTGTGAGCGGCGAGCGCCTGCCGGTCGGCTCCCGTGCTGTCTGCGAAGGACCGGAAAGCCGCGGCAGCCGGATTTGTGATGGTGGCGGGCTCTGGCGTCAACAACGCGTCGCGAAGTGCGGCCGAGTCGAGGACGCTGGTGTCGACACCACCGCGCTCCACGGTTGCGCCGCCAATCCCACCGACGACAAGGCGGCGGACGGCGTCGCAGCGGCTCGCCGTGAGCAGCACGACGATGGCGCCCATCGAGTATCCGACGAGATCCACAGCGGCTACGCCGAGTAAATCGATCAACGTGACCACGTCGCTGGCCATCCTCGCCTCACCGAACCTGGCCGGATCGTGTGGCTTGTCGGAACGCCCGTGACCACGAGCGTCCAGGGCGGTCACCCGGCGCCCGGCCGCGGTCAACGCCTCGATGACGCCGGTCTGCACCCAGTCGATCTGGCCGCTCGCCGCGAATCCGTGGTGCAGCACGACCGGAACGCCGTCACTGTCACCCCAGGACTCGTAAAAGATCTCGAGCCCGTCGTCGGATCGAAAGGTCGGCATCCCGTGTTCCAGACTGAGACTGCGCTCTTCGTCGGAGCGCGAGCGAAGCAGGCAGCAAGTCGGGCTCGAACGTTACTCCATCGGCTCGAGCATGACGTTGTCGTGTCGGCGGAACACCTCGGCCCATTCAGCTTCGGTCAGCGGCCTTCCGCTGGCGGCGATCTGGTCCAACTCGTCGAAGTACGCGCCGCGGTCTGCTCCGGGAGTCATGAGCATCAGCATGGACGCGGCCGCGCCGGAGTTGTTGGTGAACGCGTGGATACCGCCTGCCGGCACGTAGAGGGAGTCGCCGGGCTTGGCGTCGAACCAGCGCGCGCCGTCGTACATCCGTATCGAGCCGCTGAGGACATAGAACGTTTCGTCGTAGGTGCGGTGGAAGTGCGGGCCGGGTCCGCCCGAGGCAGCGCTCATCTCCCAGCGGTAAAGACTGAACCGCTGCGACGTCTGCTGTGGCTGGATCAGGTAGTGCCCTCGCGTGCCGCGTGCAGTGACGTAGTCGGGCGGCTCGGTCGCGGGACGCATTCTGGCCGAGAGTTCTCCGCTCTCACCGTCGTACAGCGTTGGCATCTTCACGACAAACCCCTTTTCGAGACCCGCGGGGACCGCCGGACCCGCGTAGGCCGCTTGAACTGTGTTGGTACACGAGCCGTCGCCCGACCAGAGCCCTCCGCGCCGAACATGTACTAGAGCGTACAGGTTACGACGCGGTTCCACCGTGCTCAGCTCCAGCAGCACCCATGCCACCTCCCGACGTCACTGGACGCAGCGTGATCGGCAAGGTGTCGGACATCAACCGAACACGTGTCGGGGCTCACCCGAACACCTGTCGGGAATCAACCGACCACGAAACGTCGGGCATCACCCGAAGCAATACAACGCGAAGGGTGGGCCGCCCGGGGGTCGAACCCGGAACCCGCGGATTAAAAG
>JAICYF010000134.1 GCA_025934355.1 Acidothermaceae bacterium | reverse complement strand
TTTTTGGCTCGTCGTGAAGGAAAACGGCTGCCCGTTCGCTGGCGCTGTCGCCTGGAGACCACCGTTCGCGGTGTCGCCATAGGTAATTAGCAACGCGCCGCTGGGGCTAAGTGAAACGCCCGACACGGCGATCGTCCATGGGCCGGTACCGGAGATCGTCACGTTGTTCGTGCCCGATCCGCCGGTCGCCGTCACGTAACCGGCGCCTGGCACGTCGCTCGGCTGTGTCCACGACGACGGCACGACAACGTCGACTTCACCCTTGGAAAGGCCTCCGGTGGCCGGTGCTTGGTATGTGAACGTCAGCGTTGTTGGTTGACTGGCGTTCAGCGTCGTCGGCGAGACCGTCATCGTCCCTGAACCGTCGGCGGCTACGTTGGCCTTGACCCACGGAGACGACGCGAGCGTCGTGAGAGTCCCCCCGGACCCACCCGCCGATCTAGCCTGGAACTGAGCGGCGTCAACACCGCCGGGAGCGACAGCACCTGAGCCGCCCATGGATTTGTCGCCATACACGATGGTGACCGTGCCGCCAGCGACCGTCGTGACGCCGCTGACAGTGATTGTCGAGCCCGACGTGCTCACGACGCCGGCGGATGCAGTCACGTAGCCAGCGGCGGTCGGACTCGTTGTCTGCGGCGCATCAGTCCAACTGGCTGGGACGTCGAGCGACAGGATGCCGTCGGTTAGCCCATGCCCGGGAGGCGCTTGGTAGGTGAAGGTCAGCGTGACGCGCGACGACGGCGAGACCGTTGTCGGGCTAACGGTCATCGTGCCGGCACCATCACTGGCGACCGCCGGACAAAGGGCGGCTCCGATTACCGCGCCCCTAGGTGTTCCTAGACCGGTCGCCATGTCGTAACCCGCTACTGCCCCGTACTGACGGTGGTTGGTGCCGGCCGCGTCGTTGTTTCCGCCTACGATGTCGCCGAACGCCGTGCTGTCGGCTGCATGCAGCGCGTACAGCGCAGGGTTGATCAGACCAAGTCGGCTGCCGCAAGAAGACTCGACGAGTGCTAGCAGTGACGCCCACATCGGTGCGGCCGCGCTCGTGCCTCCGACGACGGTGAGCGGAAGATCCGGATTGTCGATCACGTCATACGCGATCACGTAGCCGTCGTTCGGATCCGCCGAAGCGCTGACGTCGGGAACTTCGCGACAATACGACCCGGCGGGCGCTCCGCACGGTGTTCGGGTGCTGCCGCTGATGACCCCGCCATAGGACCGCTGCCACGACGGCATCGCCCAAAGCATTGAAACGCCACCACCGCCGCCAATCGGCACGGAGTCGGAGTCTAAGCCGTTATTCCAAGGCGTTTCCGGGCCTGTACTCGAGACCAGGTTTGTTCCGCCGACACCGGTGACCTCAGGTTGACTCGCAGGATCGTCGACGCTGAGAACCGCACTTGTGCTCGGCGGGTCATTGTCGCAATCGGCCGAGCCATGGTCTCCAGCCGCCGCGAACACCGTTTGACCCTGTGCCGCCATCTGCTGGAACACCTGGCGCTCTGCTTGAACCAGGGACGTCGACGCGGAGCCCGAAACCACGTTGACACCCGACTCCGCCAGCTCGCAAATTCCCCAGCTGGTGCTAACGATTTCCGCCGTATTGTCGTCGGCAATAGTTCTGTATTCGTCGAAGATCCCTTGGCTCGTGTTCGGAGCTTCGTACACATGGATCGCAGCTCCAGGCGCGAGCCCGATCGCTCCTTCGATGTCGAGGGTTGCTTCAAGGCCTGGATTCGGGTCAGTTGGATCTGCGACCGCTCCCCCGTCGACCTGAATGTTCGTCACAGACACGCTGGTGCCGTAGCAACCCTGGTAGTAGGCGATATCGGCCGGGTGGTAGTCCTCCAGCTCGAACATCGCCATCGTTACGCCGTCGCCGAACGAACCGGCGTCCCAATACGACTTCAGACCGTAGTAGCTTGCAATCTGTTGTGCGCTATAAAATTGAGTATTTTGCTCGACGATGCACTGCTCTGGGGCCGTTGTACTTGGACGTGCAATCGAGGCGCGCGCCACTTTCACGTTTGACGTGGGTGCCGGGTGGTGCGCCCGCACCATCGTGTCGAGGCCAACAATGCCCTGAACATAAGGCGAAACCGCCGTCGAGAGTTCCGGCGCGGCGACGTTCGCACGCGCGACGCGGCCGGTTTTCAAGCGGTACTGCTTGAACGACGTGTGTAATGCAGAGGCCACCTGCGAGGTCGAGCCCGAGACCCGCAACACAGAACCTTGCGCCGACTCGACACTGAGCCCCAGCCGCTTCATTTGGCCGGTCACCGCGTTGATCGACTGTGGCGTCGGGCCGAATCGCTGCGCGTAGTCGCCGGTCTTCAAGAATTGGTGGTACCTCGGCGAGCCCGGCGTCGACACGTCATGCACGAACTGGTCAAGTGCCGCTTGATTGCGCGGCTTCAGCACGACGTCAAATGAAATGGATTGATCGGCGGGTAATGCGCCGAGAGCCGTCGCGGTCGATGGCACCGCCGCCGCTGAGCCGACGGACGCCAGGCCGGCGCCGTCGCCACCCGACGACGCGAGCGCTGGCGCGGCGGGCGCGGCAATCGCGATCGCGGCAGCCGCGATCAAGCCCGACCGCACGAACCGACACATGGCGCCCCCGAGTGCTCTGGGATGAGTAGACGTGCGCTAGGGCACAGCGCTGGCCGCGGCGATGCGAATGGCGCGATCAGCAGAATAGTTGGTGGCGGGCCGGATTTCTCATCGCCGCGAGCTTCCACCTCGTTCGCGGGGCGACGCGCGAACTGACTAGCCCGAATTGCGGACGGCGATCCGGCACAGTTGTGTCGGTCAACACGCGGTCTACCGCGTACTGACCGACACGACTCGCGGCCCCGGCCTCATGGGCGGCCCCGGCGTGGTCGGCACAACTTCCGCGAAGGATCGTGGCGATTGGGTACGGCGGACTCATGAGTTGGCCGCAGGAGACGACCCCGACGGCCAAGTCGTCGCCGACCTGGCGACGTGTCGTCGGCGACGCGCTGCGCTTCGACCGCAAGGGCTTGGTGTTCGTCGACCCGCTTCGAATGGCCGTCGGCGCGACCATCCCGTTGATCATCGGATATCTCGCGGGCTCGTGGGCAACCGGCGCGGCCGCCGCGGGCGGGGCGCTGTCTGTCGGCATCGGGTCGGTCATCCCGAGCGTTCGGCCGCGGTACGCGTTGCTCGCGTCCACCGCCGCGGGCATGGCGGTCGGCACCTTCGTCGGGTGCGCCACGAGCGCGCATTCGGTCCTTCACGTTGTCGCGGGGGCGGTGCTCGCCTTCGTCGGCGGACTGTTGGTGGCTGTGCAGCCGAACTTCACTGGCGTGGGCGTCAACACACTGGTCGCGTTTCTGGTCTACGGGCGCTTTTCCGCCTCGCCGTTGATTTCCCTGCGCACAGCCGGATTCGTCGCGGCCGGCGGGTTGTTGCAGCTCGTTCTCGTCGTCGCGTCTCGGCGTCGACCGAGAGCCGGACGCGCGGTGCACGGTCTGTCGCTGGCCTACCGCGAACTCGCCGCGCTCGCCCGCGACCTGCGGGTGGACCGGTCGTCACTCCCGGCGGCGCAGGCCATCGACGCCGCCGGCGTCGACCTCGACTTCTCGTTCCAGACCGCGGCCGGCGAGGCCTGGACCAGCCTTGCCGCCGAGGCGCACCGGGTGCGACTCGAGTTGCTCAGCTTGGCCAGCGCGCGGTCAAGCTTCGAGCGGTCGGACGACGAGAGAAGTGGCGGCCTGGCCGATCTCGGCGAGCGCGCCGCCCATTTCTTGGATTGCGTCGCCGACAGCCTGGCCAGCGTCGACGTCTCGCCTGAATGCGACAACGCCCTTGACCGGGTCGAGGACGCCGTAGCGGCACTCGACGCTAACCGGGTCAGCTCACGCGTCACGTCGTCCGACGATGGCCGTGACGGGCGACGGTTCGCCGCGGTTCGCGCGGGCGCGGCGGCGCAGGCACTCGCGGGCCAGCTGCGCGCCATCTCGGCGCTCTTGCCCGACGCGGTCAACGCGTCGGGCGACGGACTCCGACCGATCGCCGCCCTTCGCTCCGCGACCCGGGTGTCCCGCCGCGGCGTTCGCGGCGTCGAGGCGATCGCGCAACGAATGATCGCGAACATCACCCCGCGATCCGACGCGTTCACCCATGCCCTGCGACTCGTCGTCGTGGTGACCATCGCGACCACGCTGGCGCACCTCGTCGATCTCGGTCGCGGCTACTGGCTCGCGCTCACCACCGTCCTGATCCTGCGTCCGGAGTTCGCGATCACGTTCACCCGCGGCGTCGCCCGCGCGGCCGGCACCCTCCTCGGCGTGGCTGCCGCCACCGGCATTGCCGTGGCCGCCAACCCGCACGGCTGGCTGCTGGTCGGACTCGTCGCCGCGTCGATCTGGCTGTCCGGAGCACTGTTCAGCGCCAGCTACGCGCTCTTCAGCATCGCGATCACCGGCGTCGTGGTGTTCTTGCTCGAGGGGATCGACCGGCATCCGGTCACCACCGGTGAGGACCGTCTGCTGTCAACGGTGCTTGGCGCGGCGCTCGCGCTGCTGTCGTACGTGGTGTGGCCGACGTGGGGACGACGTCCGGCCGCCGACGCGCTGGCCGATCTTGCCGACGCCACGCATCGCTACGCGGTCGCCGTCCTCCGCTCATACCTGCACCCGACATCCGAGTCGGGGAGCCCGGCCGCGCTGTCGGCGCTCAGCCGCGCCGTCCGGCTCGCCCGCACCAACTGCGAGGCCGCGCTCGCGCGCTCGCTGGCCGATCCCGGCGCGCGCCAGCTCGACGCCCAAACCACCGCCCAGTTGCTCGCCGCGCTGCGCCGAATCTCGATCACCGCGCACACCATGCGCCTACGTCGTCCGGACGACGCAAGCACGTTGCTCACCATGTCCGGCCGCCAGCTCGACGCACTCACGAAGAGTGTCGACGTCGAGTTGGGCGGCGCCGCGGCGCGACTGCGGTTCGGGCAGGTGACCCGGCGGCACGAGCCGCTGCGCGACCGGCACCAGGCGTTGTTGACGTCGGTGATGGGCGGCACCGACACATCGGGGCGCACTGATCCGGCGTCCGCGCTTGTCGTCGCGGAAACCGACGAACTTGTCGATGCGACGAACTCGTTGAACGCGGTGCTCGACAGCGAAGAGTCCGAGCGACACATGCTCCGCGACGCGGCGCGGCGCGCGGTGACCACGACGATCGCGCGGCCGACAAAGTCGCAATAGGTCTGACGCAACCATCGACGCGAGTAGGGCGTCGATGTGGCTGAACTTGCAAGGAAAATTCAGCGAAACGACACGCGCTTTGGCTTGATGGAACACCTGCCGATGTCAGAATCAGGGGCCTGGGCAACACCGATGAAGAAGGCGGCGCCAATGGCGATGACCGCGCGACGCGAGGGCGTCGTCGCGGCCCGCGTCGACAGCTCGCGCAGCGCCCGGATGGCCGGGCTCGACGGTCTACGCGCGCTGGCGGTCGTAGGCGTGCTGCTCTACCACGCTGGCATGAGCTGGGTTCCCGGCGGCTTTCTCGGCGTCGACTTGTTCTTTGTCATCTCGGGATTCCTGATCACGTCGCTGCTCATCTCGGAGCGGCAGCGGTCCGGCGCCATCTCGATCAGTCGGTTCTATCTGCGTCGCGCGCGCCGCCTACTGCCTGCCCTGTTCGCGATGGTGGCCGCGACGTCGTTGTACATGGCGCTGTTCGCGCGCGGCGACTTCAAGCAGGCCCGCGGTGACATCGGAGCGGCGGCCGGCTACTTCTCGAACTGGTGGTACGTGCTGCACCACCGTTCGTACTTCGTCGCGGTCGGTCGGCAGCCACCGCTTCAGCATCTGTGGTCGCTCGCGGTCGAGGAGCAGTTCTACCTGGTCTGGCCGGTCGTCATCGTGCTTCTGCTGTTCGTGCGGGTTCGGCTGCGCTGGGTTTTCGCCGTCGCGCTCGCCGGCGCCGTCGCCTCGGCTTGGTGGATGCGGTTTCTCGCGATTCGCGGCAACGTCCCGTATGACACCGACTCGGCGCGGCTTTACTTCGGAACCGACACGCACGCGAGCGCCTTGTTGCTGGGGGCCGCTGGCGCCGCGCTGATGGCGGGGCTCGCCCGCCGTCGAGCGCGGCTCGGCCGTGACGTCGGCACCGCGACGACGGTCTGCGCCGACCTTGCCGGCCTGGTCGCGCTGATCGCGGTGTGCCGGATCATGCACACCCAACTCGAGGCGAGCGCGCAGCTGTTCCGGACCGGGTTCTTTGTTTTCGCCGCCGTCGCGCTCGTCGCCGTCGTCACCGTGTCGCTTCCTGGCAGCGCGCTCGGCGCGGTGCTCGACGTCGCGCCGCTGCGCTGGATCGGCACCCGCTCGTACGCGCTGTACCTGTGGCATTGGCCGGTGTTCGTCTACACCCGGCCGGGTCTCGACTGGCCGTTGCAAGGCTGGGCGGACATCGCGGCGCGGTTCGCCATCACCGCCGTGTTGACCGAGGCGAGCTACCAGTTGGTGGAGCGGCCGATCCGCGAGCAGGGTTTCGCCGCTTACCTGCGCAACGGTCCGCAGCTGCGGTTGCGGGCGCCGCGGCTTCCCGACTCCTGGCGCGTGGTCGCCCCCGTGGTCGGCGCGATCACCGGCATCGTGCTCGTCGTCGGCGCCACGACGTTCGCCGCCAACCTCGGTGACCGGCACTCGAACTCACGGACCAGCGCGGTCGCGCCAGCCCTGCCGCCCGCGGCCCCGCCGTCGTCCATCGCAGCGCCGGTGCGGGCTACCACCCCGCCGGCGTCGGCGTCCGCGATTAAGGCCAGCCCGGCCGCGTCGCCGTCGTCGTCCCCACCGCGGACGCAGCACACGACCACCCCGACGCATCACGCCTCGAGCAAGCCGACGAGCGCTCCGCCCCCGCCCGCCGGAAAGGCGAGCGCGACGCCTCCCGCGATTCCGAGCGGGCCGCCGCCCGCGATCAGCGCCGTCGGCGACTCGGTGCTGATCGACGGAACGGTGGCCCTGCAGCAGGACTGCCCGAGCACCGAGGTGTACGCGGTCGTCGGCTGGCAGGCCAAGTCGGTCTTCGCCCAGATCGACGCGCTTCGTGCGGCGAACCACCTTGGCGCCACCGTGGTCATCGCCACCGGCACCAACGGGTTGGTGAGTCCGCAAGAACTCGACGCGGTGCTCACGTCACTCGCCGACCGGCAACGCGTGGTGCTGGTGAACGACCACATGGATCGAGCGTGGGCCGCGCCCAACAACGCGCTGTTCCCGCAGGCCGTCAAGGCGCATCCGAACGCCGTCCTGGTCGACTGGGACGCCGCGGCGGCTGCGCATCCTGACTGGCTGACGCAGGACGGCGTGCACCTGACGCCGGCCGGGCGGGTTCCGTACGCGAGCCTGCTCAAGACCGCTATCGGTTGCTGACGGCTCGCTACTCGGCGCGCTCCCGCTCGTGCGCTCGGCTCCCGGGGCCCTCCAGCCGCGTGCGCTCGGCCCTCCCGTACCGAACCTGTCCGAGAACAGGCCTGTGGAGGTGTCTTCGGACCCATAACTTCCCCGAACGTGATCAACCCGGGCCGGCGGAATAGTTGAGGACTCAACTTTATTGACACTAGTGGACTTAGTGCAGCGCGCGACATCCTTGTCGCCTGACACCGGAGGCGTCGCCATGGGAATTCACCGGCTCAACCACGCCGTTCTTTACGTGCGCGACCTCGAGGAGAGCATCGGCTTCTACACCGAGGTGCTCGGATTCCGCCGCGTCGACATGACGCCCGACGGTTTCCGCGGCGCCGCCTTCTTGCAGGCGCCAGGGTCGACCAACGACCACGATCTCGGGCTCTTCGAGCTCGGACCGGCCGCCGGCGCGTCCGGCGCCGGGCGTACCAC
>JAICYF010000185.1 GCA_025934355.1 Acidothermaceae bacterium | reverse complement strand
GCGAACTGGCCCGACCCACCCGTCTGCTTCTTGTGGGTGTAGTCGTACTTCTCGACCGCCCGGCGGATGGTCTCGCGGTAGGCCACCTGCGGCTTGCCGACGTTGGCCTCGACCTTGAACTCGCGCCGCATCCGGTCGACGAGGATCTCCAGGTGGAGCTCGCCCATGCCGGAGATGACGGTCTGACCGGTCTCCTCGTCGAGCCGGACCTGGAAGGTCGGGTCCTCCTCGGCCAGCTTCTGGATGGCCGTGCCGAGCTTCTCCTGGTCACCCTTGGTCTTCGGCTCGATGGCGACCTGGATGACCGGCGTCGGGAAAGTCATCGATTCGAGAATGACCGGGCTGTCGGCGTCACAAAGCGTGTCACCGGTCGTGGTCTGCTTCAGACCGGCGACTGCGACGATCGAACCCGCGCCTGCGACGTCGATGTCCTCCTGCTTGTTCGCATGCATGCGAAGCAGTCGGCCGATGCGCTCTTTCTTGTCTTTCGTCGAGTTGAGCAGCGACGCGCCAGAAGTCAGCTTGCCGGAGTAGATGCGCAGGTAGGTGAGCTTGCCGAGGTACTTGTCGCTCATGATCTTGAAGGCGAGCGCGGAAAGCGGCTCGTCGTCGCTCGGCTCGCGACGGATCTCGACCGACTCGTCACCGACCTTGTGACCGACGACCGCGCCGATGTCGAGCGGGCTCGGCAGATAGTCGGTGATGGCGTCGAGCATCGGCTGCACGCCCTTGTTTTTGAACGCCGTGCCGCACAGCACCGGGTTGAGCTTGCCGGCGATCGTCGCCCGACGGATGCCCTCCTTGAGCTGCTCGGGGCTCGGCACGACGCCCTCGAGGAACATCTCCATGAGCTCGTCGTCGTTTTCCGCCAGCGTCTCGATCAGCTTCTCGCGCCACTCGCGGGTGACCTCGGCGTGGTCGGCCGGGATGTCGACGATCTCGTAAGCCTCGCCCTTGCCCTCGCCGGTCCACAGCAGCGCGCGGTTCCAGACCAGGTCGATGACACCCTTGAAGTCGGCCTCGACGCCCCACGGCAGTTGCACCGGCAGCGGGGTGGCGTTGAGCCGGGTGACCATCATGTCGACGGTACGGTGGAACTCCGCGCCGACGCGGTCCATCTTGTTGACGAAGCAGATCCGCGGGACGTTGTACTTGTCGGCCTGCCGCCAAACGGTCTCAGACTGTGGTTCGACACCGGCGACCGCGTCGAAGACGGCGACGGCGCCGTCGAGCACGCGCAGCGAACGCTCGACCTCGACGGTGAAGTCGACGTGGCCAGGCGTGTCGATGATGTTGATTGTGTGGCCTTCCCACTGACACGTGGTGGCCGCCGACGTGATCGTGATGCCGCGCTCTTGCTCCTGCGCCATCCAGTCCATCGTGGCCGAACCCTCGTGGACCTCACCGATCTTGTAGTTGATGCCGGTGTAGAAGAGGATCCGCTCGGTCGTGGTGGTTTTGCCCGCGTCAATGTGAGCCATGATCCCGATGTTGCGGACCTTGGCTAGATCTGCCATGACACCCGTCACTGCTCCCACTGCTTGAGCTTCTCTCTTCGTTTCGTTTCGCCGTCGTACGTCTGAACCGGCTGGGATTACCAGCGGTAGTGGGCGAAGGCACGGTTGCTCTCCGCCATCTTGTGCGTGTCTTCGCGGCGCTTGACACTTGCGCCGAGGCCGTTGCTCGCGTCGAGCAGCTCGTTCATGAGCCGCTCGGTCATCGTCTTCTCCCGACGCGCCTTGCTGTAGCCGACCAGCCAACGCAAGGCGAGCGTGCTGCTACGGCTCGCCTTGACCTCGACCGGAACCTGGTACGTGGCGCCACCGACCCGGCGGCTCTTGACCTCGATCGCCGGCTTCACGTTGTCGAGCGCGCGCTTGAGCGTGATGACCGGATCGGTGCCGGTCTTGGCGCGGCAGCCCTCAAGGGCGTCGTACACGATGCGCTCGGCAAGCGAGCGCTTGCCGCTGGTGAGCACCTTGTTGACCAGCGAGGTGACGAGCGGCGAGCCGTACACCGGGTCGATGATGACCGGCCGCTTTGGCGCCGGACCCTTGCGCGGCATTAGCTCTTCTCCTTCTTCGCGCCGTACCGGCTGCGCGCCTGCTTGCGGTTGCGCACGCCTTGCGTGTCGAGCGAGCCACGGATGATCTTGTAGCGGACGCCGGGAAGATCCTTCACTCGGCCGCCACGCACGAGCACGATCGAGTGCTCCTGCAGGTTGTGCCCGACGCCGGGGATGTAGGCCGTGACCTCGATGCCACTCGTCAGCCGCACGCGCGCGACCTTGCGCAGCGCGGAGTTCGGCTTCTTCGGCGTCGTCGTGTAGACGCGCGTGCAGACGCCGCGCCGCTGGGGTGAGCCCTTCAGCGCGGGGGTCTTGGTCTTGTCGACCTTGTCCTGCCGGCCCTTGCGGACCAGCTGCTGGATCGTGGGCATGAGCGCCTTTCAGTCTCCGGCTCGTGTCGTTTCCGGTGGTTCCGTACTACTTTGTCTCCGGCCCACGCGGTCGGGCGTGTCGCCCGCCCGCACCCGGGTCGACGAGAGGGTCGGCCCATTGGATGGAGGCGCCTCAGCTGCCGGTGCGGCCAACGAACGAACTCGATCGCCGAGCGCAGCGCGCTGAGGAGCGGCCTGGGTAAGCCCAGGCACGAGGAGCAAGGTTACCTGCCGCTCCGCGGCGGGTCAAAACGGGGGGTCAGCCACCGGGCGCAACCGGCACGTCGCCCAACCGGCCTAGCTTTCTGTCGGTTCCTCGCGGGTGGGTTCTTCGCGGGCGGTCAGTCGGACGACGACGATGCCTCCGTCGAGGTCGACGTCAACGTCGTCCCCAGTCTGGACGTCGAGCCGGCGCCGCTTCTGCTCTTCGATCAGGGCGAGCTGCTCCTTGCGGGCGGGTCGAAAGATGCCGTCGATCTCGCCGAGCGCGGAACTCAGTGCGCCGCCGCCCTTGCCGGTGCCGCCGGCGCGGAACCACTCCATCAAACCCATGGAGCCTCCTGAAGCCGGGTGTGACTTATTCAACGAGCAATGGGTTCAGGTCGTTCCGGAAATGCTTGAGACGACCCGAACCCATCGCTCACCGGCCCAGGTCACGCCGGTGGCGGCTCAGTAGTGCAAGATCGCGAAGTTCTGCGGCTGGCTGCTCAACGAGCCGTTCGCGGCGAGCATGCCGTTGCTGGCGGTGGTCACTCGAAGGTTGTTCGTCGCGGCGACCAGGTTGCCCGATCCGTCACCGTTGAGGTTCAGCGTGAAGCGCTGCGCCGTTCCGACCGCGCTGCTGTTCGCGTTGAGCGCGGTCGAGCTCGCGGTGACGTATTCATTCGGTGCGTTGGCCGGAAGCTCGAACGTCGCGTTGGCGAACGACCCGGACGCGAACTGGAGCCACGGCGCCGGCATCGTGCCGTTCACCGGGATCGTCACATTGAACTTCTCGTCGGGCCCGACCGCTCCCCGCGACGCCACCAGTTGTCCCATGCTGGTTCCCGGCTTTCCGTATTGCGCAGACACGATCTTGCCGTTGACCGGCGACACCAGTGCGAAATCGAGCTGGTCGAGAGTGCTGAGGCAGTTCAGGTAAGCGCCGCTGTTGAGGTACTGCTGCGGGGCGGCGTAGATGCTCGCCGTCGTCCGCATCGCCGCGCCGATCTTGCCGGCGCCGTACATCAGGCACTCGGCGTGCAGGGTGCGGTTCATCGGCACGCTGCCGTTCGCGGAATCGTGATAGACCATGATCAGCGCGGTGCCGCCGTCCGCGGTGTGCATCGGGACGATGCTCGCCTGGTTGGTGTACTGCTTCGCGCTTCCGCACATCAACATGCCGCCATACGTGAAGTCGACCTGGCCGGAGGAGTCCGGCGACAGCGAGTTGGCGTAGGCGTAGGCGAGGGTTTCGAGGTTCGTGCCGGGTTCGCCGAAGCCGGTCTGACACTGGGTTGGCGTGTTCGCTGGCTTGACCGCGAACACCAGAAGCCATGGGCCTGGGACGCCGGTCAACCCCCAACCAGCAGACCAGTACAACGCAGGCCCGTCCATGTACGGCTGCTGAGTCGCGGGGCAAAGCCCGTAGGTCTGGCCGAAGTTGTTGCCGCTGATGTAGATCGGGGACGGTTCTGCCGCCCACGACGTCATCGTGGATCGATCCAACGTTCCGACGGAAAGGCCACCGCAATTGGTCGGCGTGCCGTTGGCGTAAACCAACGAAAGATTGCCGTCAGGGCCGCGGACGACGTCCGGGTCGCTGATGAAGCCGCTGTTGACCCATGGCGCGCCTTCTAGCGTGGTGGAGGCGGTCGTCGTCAACTCGGTGAACGGCCCAAACGGCGCCGAGGCCGCATTCGACACCGAGACGTCCAGCCTCGACGACGTGTCCGCGCCCGAGTTCGTCGCCCAAAAAATGTCCGGGACGTAGTAGTAGGTGCGACCGTCGTCGCCTTCGACCGCGGTCGGCGCCTCCATGTGGTACGTCCCGCGCTGCACCCACGCAAGTCCGCTTTCCCGCTTAATTGGGCCGACGGCGGTCCACGTGACGCCGTCGGCTGAGAAGAAGCCGTCGTCGACGCTCATCGGATAGGGGTTCGTGTAGTTGATCATCCCGCTCGTCGAGGGCATGTCGAGGGCGGTGTACATGCAGTAGCCGTCTTGGCCGTGAAAGTTGCACGACTCGATGTCGGGGTCGGAACTTGGATCGCCTGGCTGCGTCGCGTACGGCGCAGGCACGCCAGTCGTGGTCGTTTGGGCCGAGGAGCTCGCGACCGCGACCGGCGACAAACCGATCAGGCAAATCGGTGCGGCGACGGCCGCCGCGCTTGCGAGCAGCGCGAACCTGTTACCAAAAGCTCTTCTCACGGCGGTCTCCCCATCGGCAACGGTTCGCGGGCAGGCAGAAATGGCGGGAAAGGCATTGCCCGGCAGCACATCCACAGCGCACCGCGTGCGCTTTTTACATGGACGCTGGGACCACGCTTTGTGAGTTCGGCACCCCACCGGCACTTGGGTGGGCAGCACGCTAGGGCGCGCGCCGAACGGTCGGCAATGACGCGCCGACATACCCGGAAGTAACGATTCGGCCACGCGACGACGGCGGCCTCTTGTGCCGGTCGTGGTGCCGGTCGTGGTGCCGGTCGTGGTCCCGGTCGTGGGCCCGGTCGTGGTGCCGGTCGCGGCGCGCCTGTCCTGGTGCCGGCCTTGCGTGAAAAGCGGAGACGCGCAAGTGCGCGAAATGCGCAGTCGCCCCGCGCGATCAGCTCGCCAAACGAGTGAAGGGTTTGGGTCGTTCCGGAGTGTCCGGTGACGACCCAAACCCTTCAGTCGGCGATTGGGACGGCTACTCGCTAGCGCTCGTAGCGGCCCTACCGAGCGCGCTAGCGCTCGTAACGGCCCTAACCGAGCGCGCTAGCGCTCGTAACGTCCGTAGTCGTATTCCTCGAGCGGAACGGCTTGACCGGCGCCGGCGCCGAACCGGGCGTACTCGTCTTCGAAGCCGCCTTCGTAGCCGGTCATCGAGTAGACCGCGGCCTTCGCCTCCTCGG
>JAICYF010000144.1 GCA_025934355.1 Acidothermaceae bacterium | reverse complement strand
TGGCCCGGTGTCGCGGCTTCGATTGGCTTGCATGGAGCGTCGAACGGCGTCATTCGTCGCCCAGGATTGCCCTGGCACCCGACTAGGTTACGTCCGTCCCGTTTGGGGTATCCACGCACCGAGTGAACACGGCGGCAAGCAGCCCCGGCACCCGCTCCCCCCAGCGGGTGACCGGGGTTTTGCGCTGGTTGGCGGAGGTGGCGGCCAGCTTGGCAGGCGTAGGGCCACCGGGCGCGGGCTAGCGTCGCCGGCCAGCGAGGTTCGCCACGCGGCTCTGGAGATACTGGCGCGCCAACCGCTTGACCGCGTCGGCAGTGGCTGGCTGGTGCGAACGCTCGAGCGCGTGGCGGGCGGCTGCGACTGCCCGCTCGACCGTCTCGATGGGGAGGTGTTCGCCGAACTCCTCGGTCAGCGTCGTATCGCGGCCGACATCGGGCAGCACGATCACCCGTGGCGCCACGCGCGCGTCTGCGTGATCACCGCGTGGTTGGTGAAGGGGCGATGTCAAGGACTCTCCTACTGTCGGCCACTCGATACCCGCTGCGGTGGTTCCTAGACATGACGATTTCGTTGCAAAGGTTGGGACGACGCCGAACGGGCGAGGCCGTGACCGGCCTCGCCCGTTCGGTTGATTGGAACTAGCTCGTCACCATCGGTACCAGCGGGAGCCGCTGCCCGACCGCATGCCGAAGCCGATCAGCCAAGCGATGAACAGCACCACTGCGATGATCCAGAGCCAGTGCAGCGCAAATCCGAGCCCACCGAAAATGAGGGCCAGCAAAAGAACCAACAAAATGAGACCCATGATGTCCTCCACGGACAAATCGAACGCGTTTGGATTAGGCTCTTACCCGATTTGACAATTGCGTTGTTTAGATCGACGGCACGCGATTGCGGGCCGATAGTCGGACGTCTTAGTAGACGTCGTGGCGCTCGATCACGCGGTCTCGCGTCATCGGTTCGCCCACTGCTCGCTCTTCGGTGATGCTGGTACGCCGCCGTGGGGCGAAGACCGTGAGGGTGACGATTAACCCGATTGCGCCAGCGACCATCAAAATAATGCCGACGACGGGAATCGAAACTCCGCTCACCGCTGCGTGCACGGCGAAGGTCAAGATGGCGCCAACCGCGATGAGAAACACCGAGACGCCGATGCCCATGAAATGCCTCCCAGAACCGGGCCGACTTCCGGAGTCGGCTACGTCCGTGGGTTACCCGCGTCTCAGCGTCGTAAAACTGGCCGAGTTTTCTCGGTGGCGCGCATGAAACCTCACGGTTCGAACTTGCGCCCGATGATCACCGGCCGAACGTACGCCGGTGGCGAGCAATCGGCGAGAACGGCATCAGAAAATGGTGGCCAAGCTTGCGCGGCCCACTGTCCGAACGCGGCACCAGTGAGGACGACGCACGCGAGACCGACCGCCGGGTCGACCCACATGAAGCTGCCTTGCTGGCCAAAATGGCCGAACGTCGCCGGCGAGTTGTGATCGCCGGTCCAGTGCGGCTGCTTGTGGTCGCGAATCTCAAAGCCCAATCCCCAGTCGTTGTTGGGCTGCCGCCCGAAGCCCGGAAGCACGCCGTCCAAACCGGGGAAGACCACGCTGGTTGCCTCACTCAGCGTCTCGGCGTCGACCAGCGTTGGCGACAAGAGCTCACGCGCGAATGCGATCAGGTCACGCACCGGACCTCGCCCGCCGGTCGCCGCCTGGTTGTCGATCGTCGAGCCGCGCATGTCGAGCGGCGCCAAGACCGCCTCATGCAAGTAGTCGCCGACCGACTGGCCGGTGCGCTCCGCGATCATCGCTCCGAGCAGTTCGAACCCGCCGTTGGAGTAGATCCGTCGTTGGCCGGGCGGCGAGATCTGTGCGGTGCCTTCAAGGTTCAGTCCAGACGCGTGCGCGAGCAAGTGCCGGACGGTTGCACCGCGTGGCCCCGCTGGCCCGGCTGGCTCGTCGAGGTCGATTTCGCCGACCTCGAGTAACCGCAAGACTCCGTATGACGTCACGGTTTTCGTCACCGACGCCCACGGTTGGGGACGGTCGACCTCGCCGGACTCTGCCAGTGTCGAGCGCGCGTCGGTGACCGCTGCGGCGACGAAATCAACGGGCCACGCAGGCAACTGCTCGAACGCCGACATGACCTCGAGCCTATGAATCAGGCGACCGCAACCCGATCGCGGCCCGCTTCCTTCGCGTCGTAGACCGCAGCGTCCGCGGCGGACATCAGCTGCTCATACGACATGCCCGGCCGATGCTCGGCGACGCCGACGCTTACCCGCACCTGCAGCCCGGGCGCGATTCGGCCCCATTGATGCGAGGCGACCGCCTTGCGAATGCGCTCGGCGACGTGCGCGCCGGTGCGCAGCGCGGCACCGCGCAGCATCACCACGAACTCGTCACCGCCGTAGCGGGCTACGACGTCACGCTCGCGGCTCTCTCGCTGCAGGATCACCGCCACCGCGCGGAGCACCTCGTCTCCGATGGAGTGCGAGAACGTGTCGTTGACGTACTTGAAGCAGTCAAGGTCGATGAACAACAGGCAGGTCGGCGACGTCGGTTGGGTGGTCAACTCGCGCAGCGCCGCGTCGAGCTTGCGGCGGTTGCCCAATCCGGTGAGCGGGTCCTCGGTCGCCTCTTGTCCGACGCGCTCGTTCTCCTCCGCGAGGTCGATCATTTGCATGCGCACCATGACTGACTCGAGGCGACGCTCGCGCTCCTCCCACAACGACGTGGCCAGCAAGACTCCGGCGTGCCGGGCGAGTGCGATGGCTGGGTGGTCGCCGAGCTCGGCGCGTTCGATCTCAGCGGCCTGCAGCACTGCCGCGACCTGCCACTGGCGAGAAATCGTGGGATCTTGCAAGCCTGCGGTCTGCTGCAGTTGGAGTCGAGCTTCGCCCGTGTCGCCGAGTTCGGTGCTGGCGCGCGCGAGCCCGAGCCGCAGTACCAGCGCGTCCTCCGCTTCCATCGGCGGCTGTCCGCGGTCGAATGCGTCGAGCATGGTGGTTCGGCCGAGTTCCGGCTCGCCGAGGCAGGTCCACGCGAACCCCTCGTAGAGCCGGCCGACGCGGATCCAGTAGCTGGCCGTTGGGTCGCGCTGCGTTCGCAGCGCGGCGCGAATCGCCTCGCGGTAGCGCGCGGCAGCCTCCTCGCGTCGTCCAATCATTTCCAGGTGGTTCGCCCACCGGGCCTCGTTGCGAGCGGTGACACCGTCGACCATGAGGTTGAGGAACGCGTCACCGGCGGCTCGCACGAGTTGACTTCCGCGGCGCAACTGCGCCGATGCCAGCTCGAACATCTCGGCCGAGCTGGCCGCGTTGGCGACGGTGATGAAGGCCGCGGCGCTCGCCCGGTCGGGCTCGCGAAGCTGGGTCAGGCCGGCCAAACCATCGGTGAGGTCATCGAGGGCTCGCTCGAACTCACCGCGGGCGAAACGGGTGACGATCACCTGGCCGAGAACTTGTAGTCGCGCGGCGGCGTTGCCTTCGGCGGCGTAGTCGTCCATCAGGGTTTCGGCGACTGCTACCGAGTCGTCGAGGCGACCGGCTGACTTCAGCGCGCTCACCAAGATCTCGCGGCAGCGCCACGCGGTGCGCTCGTCGCCGAGCGCCCGAGCGAGCGCCTTGTTCGCCTCGATGCGGGCGACGCCGGCGTCTAAGTCCGGGGTCGCAACTTGCGCGAACGCCCGAAACGAGTCGAACGCAAGCCAATGCGCGGGTCCGTACTCGCCGACCCGCACCAGCTCGCCCCGACCGCGGGGCGCCTCCGCTAGGGAGACTGCGCGGTGCCCCTGCACCACCACGGCTGCCGACTCCCTCCTAACTGCTCGTGGTCGCTGGCTGTTGATCGCGGCCACGCGTCACCGCGGCGTGAGCTCGTGCTCCCACCGGTTACTCCTCAAGCACATCGGCGCCACGACGCCCGAAGTAATACGCCGTCCGGCAACCATTGCGAAAACGCAACCTGCGGCCGCCCTGATTCGCCGGATTCCGCTCTGCTTGCGTCGTCCGAGCAGTGATTTGGCACCCGACTGTGACGCCGCGGTAAGAAGAAGCCGGTGCGAATGACATCGTTGTTGTTTGGGTCGTACGATGAGCGTCGGGTCGAACTGAAGGGGCGAGGTCATGGACGCTGCTAACGCGTTGCGCGGCACCGAGCAAACCAGCGGCGAGCTGTCGGAGCGCGATCTTCGCATCCTCGAGTTTGAGCGCCAGTGGTGGAAGTACGCCGGCGCGAAAGAACAGGCGATGCGGGAAAAGTTCGACATGTCGGCGACTCGCTACTACCAGGCGCTCAACGCGCTGATCGACCGGCCTGAGGCGCTCGCCGCCGACCCGATGCTGGTGAAGCGGCTCCGCCGACTGCGCGCGGCCCGGCAACGCGCCCGATCGGCCCGCCGACTCGGGGTCGAGGCGTAACCGGGCGAATGTCCATCCCCGAGCGCCCTCCGGGCGGCTCGCACCGGCGCGCCGACAGCAGCAGCCGGCTCGCGGTATTGGTCGCGTCGTTGATCGGCATCGCGATCATCGCCGTCATCGTCACGGTGACGCTGAGCAAGCGGGGGGAGCCGGCCAACAAGAACGTGTCGCAGCCGACCCGCGGCCAGCAGCACAAGTCGTCGCCGGCACCGTCGTCCGCACCGTCGTCGGGCACCTCACCGTCGGGTTCGTCGTCGGGCACGTCGCCGTCGGGTTCGCCGACTGCACCGACGTCGAATTCGCCGTCCTCGTCTGGCACGGCCACGCCGCCGGTGACCGGCTCAACCACCGCCGCGACCCAGCCGAGCGCGCCCCGGCTGGCGCTTGACGTGTTGAACGACTCGCGGATCACCGGGCTCGCGGCTCGCGCCGCCTCCACCTTCCGCGCCGGGGGATGGGACGTCGCGTCGACTGGCAACTTCCGCGGGACCGACGTCCCCGAGACCACCATCTTTTATCCGGACGGCGACAAAGCGGCCGCCGACCAACTCGCGACGCAGTTCGGGATTCACCGGGTCGAGGCGGCGTCGTCCGGCCTGTCTGAAACCCACCTGACCGTGGCGCTCGCCCGCGACTGGGCGCACCGCGGCTAGTTCTCCGCTGGATCGCCCGGATACATATAGCTGCCGAAGTTGCCTCGATAGGTTGCGCTGATGGTCCTCCCGCAACCCGCCACGACCGCGGGCCGCGACGCGCTGCGGTCGCTGCTTTCCGTGCCCGCGCGAGCGCTGATCTGCCTGGACTACGACGGCACATTGGCCGCGATCGTCGACGTTCCAGAACAAGCCTGGCCGGCTTCGGGGGCGACTGACGCGGTTCGGCGGCTGTGTCGGTCAGTGGGCGGTGTGGCGATCGTGACCGGACGGCCAGCCCCGGTGGCGGCCTCGTTGCTCGGCCTCAGCGCGGACGAGCCGACCAACCTCGTCGTGCTCGGGCATTACGGCTTGCAGCGCCGGAGCAGTGACGGCGAGGTCGAGGTCGCGAAGTGGTTCGACGCGCGGCAGATCGACGCGGTGCGCGGCCGACTGCCGGCGTTGCTCCGCGAAGTGGAAGCGCCACCGGGCGTCGCCGTCGAGGACAAGGGCGAGTCGCTCGCCGTTCACGTCAGACGCACCGCCAACCCGGACGACGCGTTCGCGCGGTTGCGCGAGCCGCTTGCCACGTTGGCAGCGAAGCACGGGCTACGGCTCGAGCCTGGGCGCATGGTGCTGGAACTTCGTCCTGACGGCGTCGACAAAGGGGTGGCAATCGGCCAGCTGTCTAGGGAATTCGCCGCAAGCACGGTTTGCTATGCGGGCGACGACCTGGGGGATCTCGCGGCGTACGACGCGCTCGACCGGCTGCGTGATGAAGGCGTGGCCGCGCTGAAGATTTGCGTCGGGTCTGATGAGGTGTCGCAATTGCACGACCGCGCTGACCTGGTCGTCGCCGGGCCTAACGAGCTTGTGGCGTTGCTTCAGGAGTTGGCCGGCACGCTGGCCTGAGGCCGTCGGACGGCATCCTCGGCTCTGTCTTTACGTCTTTCCGGCCGCGCTTAACGCACATCAAGAAGCGATGTGCATGAACCTCGGCTCTGTCTGTACGGCCGAGGTTCACCCACATCAAAAAAGCGATGTGCACGAACCTCGGCGCTGTCTTTACGGCCGCGCTTAACGCACATCAAGAAGCGATGTGCATGAACCTCGGCTCTGTCTTTACGGCCGAGGTTCACCCACATCAAAAAGCGATGTGCATGAACCTCGGCCGGGAGCGCTCCTGCCCGACGCGCTCCCGTCCGCGGCTCCCCTCCGGTAGGAAGACAGTAGCCAGCGAAGGGTTCCCTCGTCGCTCGGCGATTCGGATGAACTTGTGCTGGCCGTTCGGCTGATGGCGACCACGACAAGCGTGGACATCGGGTCCGGATATCCGCCGTGCGAGAGGGGGTGCGGCGCCGCTACCCTGGGAGCACAACTTCATACCGCTCATCAAGAGGGGCAGAGGGACCGGCCCGTTGAAGCCCCGGCAACCTTCCCGACCGTTACGCGTCAGCGCGAATTCGCGCCACCGCGAGGCCGTGTCGCGAGAGGTGCCAACTCCGGCCTGTGGATGGCCCACGGGAAAGATGAGGAGAGAGGCCTCGCACCACATGTCTACGTCGTCCACTGTCTTGGGCCCCGCTGTCTCCCTGTCGTGTCGGGAGTGCGGCGAGCAGTACCCCATCAGTCCGCGCTACGCATGCGAAATGTGCTTCGGTCCGCTCGAGGTTTCCTACGACTACGGCGGTGTTTCCCGCGAGTCGATCGAGGCGGGTCCGCGAAACATCTGGCGGTACAAGGAATTGCTGCCGGTGCCCGCGAACGTCGCCCAAACGCCCAACCTTGAGCCGGGCTTCACCAAGCTCGTCCGCGCCGACAACCTGGCCCGCGAGCTGGGCATGCGTCGGCTGTGGGTGAAAGACGACAGCGGAAACCCCACCCACTCGTTCAAAGACCGGGTTGTGGCAGTTGCGTTGGCGGCGGCGCGAGAGCTTGGCTTTTCGGTGCTGGCCTGTCCGTCGACCGGCAACCTGGCCAATGCCGTCGCCGCCGCAGCCGCGCGCGCTGGCATCAAGTCGGTGGTGTTCATCCCGGCCGACCTCGAGCGGCAGAAGGTTGTCACGACCGCCGTTTACAACGGCACCCTGGTCGCCGTCCAAGGCAACTACGACGACGTCAACCGGCTCGCGTCAGAGATCGCCGGCGAAGAAGAGGAATGGGCGTTCGTCAACGTGAACGTTCGCCCGTACTACGCCGAGGGTTCGAAGACGCTTGGCTACGAGATCGCCGAGCAGTTGGGCTGGCGGCTGCCCGAGCAGGTGGTCATCCCGATCGCGTCGGGGTCGCAACTCACGAAGGTCGACAAGGCTTTCACTGAGTTCGGCAAGCTCGGCCTGGTCGACGCGACGCCGTACCGCGTTTTCGGCGCGCAGGCCGAGGGCTGCTC
>JAICYF010000039.1 GCA_025934355.1 Acidothermaceae bacterium | reverse complement strand
GGCGCCGCGCACCGCTCTTACCGCCACGCTTGCTCCTTGATCCACAGGTGTCTTGGTCACCCTAGCGACGTGCCAACAACGCATCAAAACGCTTCGGCGGTGTGTCGCTCAGTCTGTGAACCACTGAGTCGACTAAACGACGTGTCGCTGTGTCGAGACATCCTCTCGAGCGAGGACGCGGTCGCGACTGTCAAAGTCGACTTATCTGTTAAGCCACGTGCTCTGACCTGGGTCATCGGCCAACGTGTGCTTACAACCGGCATGCGGCGGCTCAAGATCGCAGGCTCTGAGGGCTAGGTATACGTACCTCGATCTGCATACGGTTTAGTCGACATACCGTCATGTCAGCGGGTCGCTGAATCAGCTCAGTGGGCCGACCGACGGTAGCCGGCGAGCTATCGCTCGACGGCGGCGAAGAGTTCGCCGATCTCCCGCTGGGTGAGCGGCCTGATCTTGCCGGGCCGCAAGTCCCCCAGTCTCACTGGACCAATCTCAGTGCGCACCAGTCGTTGCACCGGGTGTCCGACAGCTGCGAGCAGCCTGCGCACGATGTGCTTGCGACCCTCATGCAGGCCGATCTCGACCATGACCCGCGCCCCAGAACGTCCGACCACCCGAAAGCTGTCTGCCTGCGCGACTCCGTCGTCCAGTTCGACGCCCGCCCGCAACACTCGGCCGAGGTCTTTGGCCACCGCCCCGGTGACCTCTGCGAGGTAGATCTTCCGGACGCCGTAGGACGGGTGGGTCAACCGATGGGCCAGCTCCCCGTCGTTGGTGAGCAGCAGCAGGCCCTCGCTGTCGGCGTCAAGGCGACCAACGTGAAAGAGCCGCTCCGCGCGGTGTTCGACGAGATCGCCGACGCACGGGCGGCCGTCGGAGTCCGACATCGCACTGAGCATCCCGCGCGGCTTGTTGACCACCAGGTACCGCGCCGTCTCTTTGACCGAAATGCGAGCGCCGTCGACCTTCACCACCGCGCGGTCAGGGTCAACCCGCACCCCTTGCTCCCGAACGATCCAGCCGTCGACTTCGACCCGGCCTTGCGCGATGAGCTCCTCGCAGGCCCGACGAGAGGCGACGCCCGCCGCCGCTAAGACCTTCTGTAAGCGGACCCCCGGCAGGTCATCATCTTTACTATTCATCTCGACCTGAACTTGAGAGTTCGCCTTCTAAATCTTCGATCGTCGTAGACTCAGGAAGGAAGTTGGCCAGATTCGGAAGCTGGTCCAGGCTTTGCAGCCCGAGCCGCTCGAGGAAGTAACTCGTCGTTCGGTACAACACCGCGCCCGATTCTTCGCTGCCTGCTTCCTCTACGAGACCGCGACTCAACAGGGTGCGCATTACGCCGTCGACGTTGACCCCTCGAACGGCGCTGACTCGCGACCGACTCACCGGCTGCCGATACGCGACGACCGCCAACGTCTCGAGCGCAGCCTGGGTGAGCCTGGCCTGTTGTCCGTCGAGGACGAACCGCTCGACAAAGGGCGCGAACTCTTCGCGGGTGTACAGCCGCCATCCCTCAGCGATCTCCCGAAGCTCGAACCCACGCGCCGACTCGTCGTAATCCGCACGCAGGCCGTTCAACGTCGCGAGCACCTGGGCCTCCGGCACCGAGAGCACCGAAGCCAACACGGTGCTGCTTACCGGTTCGTCGATGATGAGCAAGATCGCCTCGATAGCGCCACGCAGCTGCTCCCCCGCAAGGTGTTCGACCACCTCGGTCCCGAGGTCCGGGTCGGCCGCGCCGGCGCCGTGAGCGACCTCGGCCGCCTCGGCGCCGTCGGCCCCTTCGGGCCCCTCAGTCGCCTCCGGCCCCTTGGCCAGCGCATCAACTCGCCCGAGGCCGTCGTCGACGTCCGAGCCGCCGGGTGGCTCTCCGGCGTCCGGTTGATTTGTCGACATAGCTACCTCCACGATCGTGACCTCGGCGAACTCGGATGACGTCGGCCGCGCGGCGAACCAGCCTACGGCGCGGCGTCTACCGGGCGTCTCCTCGGACGGCGTCTACTCGGACGGCGTCTACTCGGACGGGGGCGGCTCGGACACGGCCTCGTCGCCGGCGCCTGCGTCGTCCGAGGCTCCGTCAAGCGATCCGCCCCCCGGAACTTGATCGTCCGGCCACTCAGATACGGCGGCCTGCGCGGCTGCCGCGTCGTCGTCCGGCGAACCGGTCCACCGAACCAGCAAATCGCCGAGCGGCGTGAGCTGCTCAAAAGAGACCAGCGCCTCTTTGAACAGCTCGAGCAACGCGAGGAAGCGGGCGACGATCTCCACGGTGGCCGTGCAGTCAGACGTCAACGCCCGGAACGTGGTCGTGCCTCCGCGCCGCAGCCGCTCGCTGACGATGCCGGCTTGCTCGCGAACGCTCACCGTCGGCGCGTGGATGTGCGCGACCGAGACCATGGGTGGCGGCTTCGGCGTGAGCGCCCGGGCGGCGATCGCGGCGAATTGGTGTGCGCCCAGGCCGATCAACACCTCGGGAAGCAAGCCGGTGTAACGCGGGTCGGGGCCGACGGCACGCGGATATCGGCGCGCCTCCGTCGCCAGCAGCGAGGCGAGGATGGCCGAAACCTGCTTGTACGCGCGGTACTGCAACAGCCGCGCGAAGAGGAGGTCGCGGGCTTCGAGCAGCGCCAGATCCTCTTCATCCTCGACCTCGGCGGCGGGCAGCAGCCGAGCCGCCTTCAGGTCGATCAAAGTCGCAGCGACGACGAGGAACTCACTGGCTTGTCCGAGGTCCCAGCTGGCGCCCATGTGCCTGATGTAGGCGATGAATTCGTCGGTCACGCCCGACAACGACACCGCCGTGATGTCGAGCTCATGCTTGGCGATCAGCCCGAGCAGCAGGTCGAACGGCCCCTCGAAGACCTCGAGGTGGACCTGGAACCCCCGCGACTGGGGGCCTGCCGGCGCGGCGTCGACCATCGCGCTCACGCCAGCAGCCCGACCAGTGGATCGATCATGGTGCTCAAGAACGACACCAGCAGTGGCTCGCCAAAGATCGGCAACGCGAGCACCAGCAGAATCAGGGTGCCCCAGTTCTCCTCATCCAGCCGGAAGTGCGCCCGCTGCCAACCAGGGCCGCGTGGCGCCAGCGCGAAGAGCAGCTTGCCGCCGTCGAGTGGCGGCAACGGCATGATCGCCAGGATGCCCATGGCCAGCCACTCGGTGCCGGCCAGCAACAACGCGACCTGGCCGAAGTTGATCAAGTAGTGCACGTGCGTGCCAGCGGCGACAAAGAACGGCTCGCCGTCGTACGCCTCGCGCAACCAGCTCGGCCCATTCGGAATCGACAGCCCGATTCCGGACCAAGCCTTGAATCCAGCGAGCGCCGCGATCCCGATGCCCGCGAGCGCCACCGGGCCGGCTAGCAGTTGGCTGACGACCTTCGCCGGCGGCTTGCGCACGAAGTTGCCGATCTCGACCGGACTCCCCCAGCCTGGCCCGCCGATCGCGGCGGCGACGCAGCCGTACGGGTCGACGACCGGCCGCAACCAGCCGAGGGCCCGCCGCCGAGCGAGGTTTCGCGCCCACGCCGGACGCCGCTGCCCGCCGGCCAGCCGCTGAGCCAGCCCGCGGACATACAGCCCCACCCCGAAAGCAACCACCAGGACGACGAACGACAGCGGAAAACGCAGCGCGTAAAGCACAGATCAGCGCCCACGCAGCCGACGCACGAGGATGCTCGCGTCACCCTTCGCCTCAAGATCGGCGAGGACGACGGCAACCGCTTCGCGCACGATCCGACCACGGTCGACCGCCAAGCCATGCGACGCGCGCAGGGCGAGCCGCGCGTGCTCAATCTGCAGCAGCTCCTCCGGCGAGCAGTAGACGGTGATCTTCTCGTCGTGCCGCTCGCGGCCGGTCGGTCGCGTGTCGCCACGGCGGGCGATCCGAACCGGTCTGCCTCTCGCCGCTGCGTCACCGAGCTGGTCCTCAAACGGCTCGGACGGCGCGGCGCCGTTTTCGGCGCCGTCGTCCCAGTCGGCAGCTGGTTCCAGTGGACGGCTGACCCGCGGTGCACGAGCGGGGGCGGCGAGCGCGGCACTGCCGCGGCTGGCTGGGCTGGTCGGGGCGTCGCCGCCGGTGGAGCGGGCGGCGCCCGCGGTGGCCCGGAACAGCTCGTCGGCGCCCGGCAGGCGGGGTCGGCGGTTCATCGGGCCAGCACCTCCTTGGCGAGCTCGCGGTAGGCCCGAGCACCTGCCGAGCTCGACGCGTACGTGGTGATCGGTTCACCGACCACCGTCGTCTCGGGAAAACGTACCGTGCGCCCGATGACGGTGTGGAACACCCGGTCTCCGAACGCTTCGACGACCCGAGCCAACACCTCGCGGCTATGCAACGTCCTCGGATCGAACATGGTCGCGAGAATTCCCTCAACCTCCAGTCGAGGATTCAACCGTTCTTGGACCTTCTCTATCGTCTGCATCAGCAGCGCCACACCTCGCAGGGCGAAGAACTCGCATTCCAGCGGAATGATCACGCTCGACGCGGCCGTGAGCGCGTTGACCGTCAACAGGCCAAGCGACGGCTGGCAGTCGATCAGCACGACGTCATAGTCGGGCAGCAGCGGCTCGAGCGCGCGGGCTAGCACCTGCTCCCGCGCCACCTCGTTGACCAACTGCACCTCGGCGGCCGACAGGTCGATGTTGCTGGGCAACAGATCCATGCCTGGCGTGTTGGTCTTGAGCAAGACGTCATCGACCGACACGTCGCGTTCGATCAAAACGTTGTAGATCGTGCGATCGAGGTCATGCGGGTTGACGCCGAGCCCAACCGAGAGCGCGCCCTGCGGGTCGAAGTCGACGAGCAACACCCGCCGGCCCCACTCAGCGAGCGCCGCCCCGAGGTTGATGGTGCTCGTCGTTTTCCCGACGCCGCCCTTCTGGTTGCACATCGCCAACACCCAGGCCGGTCCGTGCCGGTCGAGGGGCGCAGGATCGGCATAGACCGGCATCGGCCGCCCCGCCGCGTCGAGCCCGTCTTTGCTGAGCTTCGCCTCGACGACGTCCGACTCGACCGACTTGATCGGCGTCGCCATTGTCGACGTGGGATTTGTCGACTTAGCCATCTATCGCTGTGCCTCTCTGGCGATGAGCCGCCATGCCGTCATGGCGACGAGTCGAGACACTAAAGCCCAACTCACTCCGCGGGCAAGCCAAGGGCGCGAGGGTGCGCGGAGGCGTACACCTCGCGCAACCGATCGACGGTTACCAGGGTGTAGATCTGGGTGGTGGTCACCGACGCGTGTCCAAGTAACTCCTGCACCACGCGTACATCTGCGCCACCGTCGAGCAGGTGTGTGGCGAACGAATGACGCAACGTGTGCGGGGAGATCGCGCCGGTCAGGCCGGCTCGATCAGCCGCCGCCCGCAACACGCTCCACGCGCTTTGCCGCGACAGCCGCCCGCCGCGCACGTTGACGAAGACCGCGCCGCGATTCACCGATGACGCTGCAATCGACGTCAGCAAGCTCGGTCGTCCACTGCGCAGGTACTCCTCAAGCGCGTGCCGAGCGAAGCTGCCAAGCGGGACGACGCGCTGCCGCGAGCCTTTCCCGAACAACCGGACCACGCCGGATTCGAAATCGACGTCGTCGACGGCAAGTCCGACCGCTTCCGAGATCCGCGCGCCCGTGCCGTAAAGCAGTTCGAGCAGCGCCCGGTCGCGCAACTCGCGCGGTGACCGGCCGGAACCCGCTGCCGCGAGCAACCGCTCGACGTCCGAGACCGAGATGGCCTTTGGCAACCGGCGGGCCGGCGCCGGCGGACGCACCGCACCGGCGGCGTCCGTCTCGACACTGCCCTCACGGACCGCGAACTTGTGCAGCCCACGCACGGCGACGATCGTGCGCGCGGCCGAGGTGACAGACAGCGGCTGGTGCGATTCGTCACCGCGGCGCAGGGCGGCGAGGAAGTCAGCGACGTCGCTTTCGCCGACGTCGGCCAAGGAACTGCGCCCAGCACCCGCCAGGAAGTCGGCGTACCTGCGTAGGTCGCGGCGGTATGAGCTCAGGGTGTTTTTTGCCAACCCGCGCTCGACCGCGAGGTGGTCGAGGTAGCCGCGAATCTGCGCGTCGAGCGTGAGCGAAGCCACGTCATCGAGCGCTCGCGAAGCCATGTCGGCACACCTCCAGCGGACGGATCCGCGACCGCGGAACCGGACGACGGACGCGTTTAGGCTAGGACGTCGGCGAGCGACGCGACGTCGAGCCGGTGCGCCTCCCCGACGGGCGCGCTCACGATCTGACCGTCGTGCACGTTGAGGCCCGCCGCCAACGCTGCGTCGGCACGGCAGGCGTCGCGCCAACCCTGGTCGGCGATCGCCAGGATGTACGGCAAGGTGACGTTGGTCAGCGCGAACGTCGAGGTGTGCGGGACCGCGCCGGGCATGTTGGCCACGCAGTAGAACAGCGTGTCGTGCACGCGGTACGTGGGCGCGTCGTGCGTCGTCGGACGCGAACCCTCGAAGCAACCGCCCTGGTCGATGGCGATGTCGACCAGCACCGCTCCCGGCTTCATCCGGGCGATCAGGTCGTCGCGCACCAGCCGCGGAGCCTTCGCCCCTGCCACCAACACCGCGCCGATCACCAGGTCGGCGTCGAGACACGCCTTCTCGATTTCGTAAGAGTTCGACGCGACGGTCTGCAGGTGGCCCTGGTAGATGCGGTCGGCCTGCCGCAGCTTTTCGATGTTGTTGTCGAGGAGCAACACCTCCGCCTGCATGCCGAGCGCTATCGCGGCCGCGTTCATGCCCGCGACGCCTGCGCCAAGCACGACGACCTTCGCCGCGTACACGCCGGACACGCCGCCCATCAACACACCGCGGCCGCCAGCCTCGCGCTCAAGGCAGCGGGCGCCAACCTGCGGGGCCATTCGGCCCGCCACCTCAGACATCGGCGCGAGCAATGGCAACGAGCGGTCAGCGAGCTGCACGGTCTCGTAGGCGATCGCCGTGGTGCCCGAGGACAGCAGGGCGTCGGTGCACTCGCGGGACGCAGCTAAGTGCAGGTAGGTGAACAGCACCTGACCCTTGCGCAGCCGGTGATACTCCTCGGCGATGGGCTCTTTCACCTTCAACACAAGGTCGGCGAAGGCCCACACGTCATCGGCGGTGGGGAGAACGCCGGCGCCGGCGGCCTGGAAGTCCTCGTCGGGTATCGATGACCCGACACCCGCATGTCGCTCGACCACGACCTCGTGGCCCTGCCGCACCAACTCATGAACGCCCGCAGGCGTGATGGCCACCCGATACTCGTGGTTCTTGACCTCGCGCGGTACGCCGATCTTCACGACGCGTTGCCTTCCGCAGTTTGTGTGGCGGTCGCCGACCTGGTTGTCGGCGACCTGTCAAACCACGGTGTGCCGTGGTTTGGTCGAGTCTAAGCCTCCGACCCCGCGCGAGGTGATCAACTCGACGCAGCGTCTGGTGCGCGGCGCGCCGCCCGAAACCACGGCGCGTCAGCCGTGCGGTCGACCGCAACGCCGTCGATTAGAACTGCGGCTGCCGCGAGGATTCCCATAATGGCAAGGGAGTTGTGGAACCGCCCGGCCAGCGCCGCGTCTCGTGCCTCGACCAGTGGAACCCAGTCGATCAGCATGTCGCGCTCCTCGTCCTCGCCGACGTGCCGCTCGTCGGCTGGAACCTGCGTGAGGTCGCGGGCGAGATAGATGCGGACGGATTCGTCCGAGCCTCCAGGTGAGGTGAACGCGTCGAGCAGCACCGACCAGGTGCTCGCCCGGTAGCCGCCTTCTTCGAACAGCTCGCGGGCGATCGCATCGGCGGGCGCTTCACCATGGACGTCGAGCAAGCCCGCGGGTAGTTCCCACAACAGCGCGCCGATCGGATGGCGGTACTGGTGGACCATCAGGACTTGCAGGTCCCCATTGATCGCGACCACGCCAACCGCGCCTGGATGGACCACATAGTCGCGTTCGACCTGGTGCCCGTCACCAAGGTCCACCCAGTCGGTGCGCACACCGATGACACGGCCGGCGAACCGTTTCTCGCTGCGCACGACCGACCGGTCGACCGCCTCGTCGGATCGGTCGCGCGGTCTCACGCGGACGCTAAGGGCTCGGGAACCCGCACCGTGTGGTTGCGCTCCACGACCCGTGCGAGCGCGGCGGCCACCAGCCCGCGGAACAGCGGGTGTGGCCGAGCGGGCCGAGACCGCAACTCCGGATGCGCTTGGGTGGCGACAAAGTACGGATGCGCCTCGCGTGGCAGTTCGACGAACTCCACCAGGCGACCGTCGGGCGAGGTTCCGGAGATCACCAGGCCGGCGGCTTCCAACGCCGTCCGGTACTCGTTGTTCACCTCGTACCGGTGCCGGTGTCGTTCTTTCACGTACGGCTCTCCGTACATCTCTCGGACGATCGAGCCGTCGAGCAGCTCGGCCGGGTAAAGACCGAGTCGCATGGTGCCGCCCATGTCGCGCTCGCCGGCGACGACGTCGCGCTGGTCGGCCATCGTGGCGATCACCGGGTGGGGCGTGGCCGGGTCGAACTCAGCGGAGTTAGCGTCGGCAAGCCCGGCCAGGTCGCGCGCCGCCTCAATCACCAAGCACTGCAACCCAAGGCACAACCCCAGCGTCGGCAGCAGGTTTTCGCGCGCGTGCTGGAGCGCGCCGACCTTGCCTTCGATGCCGCGCACTCCGAATCCGCCCGGGATCACGACGCCGTCGACGCCCGACAGCGCGCGTGCCGCGCCTTCTGGTGTGGCGCAATCATCGGACGGCACCCACCGGATGTTGACTCGCGCGTCGTTTGCGAACCCGCCGGCGCGCAACGCCTCGGTGACTGAGAGGTAGGCGTCGGGCAGGTCGATGTACTTGCCGACCAGGGCGATCTCGACCTCGTGCTTAGGGTCATGCACACGACGCAGCAGGTCGTCCCACGCCGTCCAGTCGACGTCGCGGAAGGCAAGCCCGAGCCGACGGACGACGTAGGCGTCAAGGCCCTCGGAGTGCAGCACCTTCGGGATGTCATAGATGCTCGGCGCGTCGACGGCGGCGATCACCGCCTCTTCGTCGACGTCGCACATGAGGCTTATTTTGCGTTTCACGTTCTGCGGAATCGGACGGTCGGCGCGGCACACCACGGCGTCCGGTTGGATACCGACCTGGCGCAGCGCCGCGACCGAGTGCTGGGTGGGCTTGGTCTTCAACTCACCGGACGGCCCGATGTAAGGCACCAGCGAGACATGCAGGAAGAACACGTTGTCGCGACCGACCTCGTGCCGCACTTGGCGAGCCGCCTCAAGGAACGGCAGCGACTCGATGTCACCGACCGTGCCGCCGATCTCGGTGATGACGATGTCGACGTCCGGGCCGCCCATACGGCGGATTCGAGACTTGATCTCGTTGGTGATGTGCGGAATGACCTGCACTGTGTCGCCGAGATACTCGCCGCGGCGTTCCTTGGCGATCACGGTGGAGTAGACCTGGCCGGTCGTGACGTTGGCCGATCCGTGCAGATCGGTGTCGAGAAACCGCTCGTAGTGACCGATGTCGAGGTCGGTCTCGGCCCCGTCATCGGTGACGAAGACCTCGCCGTGCTGGAACGGGTTCATCGTGCCGGGGTCGACGTTGAGGTAGGGGTCGAGCTTTTGCATGGTGACCCGCAAGCCACGCGCCTTCAGCAAGTTGCCGAGACTCGACGCGGTGAGTCCCTTGCCGAGCGAGGAGGCGACGCCCCCGGTGACGAACACGTGCCTGGTCTGGTGCGGCGCTGCCAAGAGGGGCTCCCGTGGTCTGATGCTGACCGAAACTCGGTCAAACAGCCGAACGGCCGGCACTCGAGCGACTCTCGAGTCCGGCCGGTGTTGCGTTGTCCACGGGCTATCAGCGTAACAGGCTCGGGGGCGGCTGCGTCGATTCCTGCACCGGCCAGTCGGCGCCCGCGCCGGCCAGTATCACGGTCATGGTCGCGGGCAGGACGACGAGCACGGCGAGCGCGGGGATGACCACCCCGGAATCGTTCAGGACGGCTCCGACAACCGACATGACCAGCCACCCGATGAGCGCGGGTCGAAGCGCAGGCGCGACGGCGAACGCGCGCCGCAACACCGCGGGCGGCCGGCGGACCAGCAGGATCGCGACGACCACCATCAAAGGGATGAGCAAGGTGAGAGCGCTGTACAAGAGCAGCCGGACGTCGGCGACCGCTTTGCGCCGGACGATCGTCCACGCGCCACCATGCAGCAGGTCGCCCACGAACCTCCCGAGATGCGTCTGGCTGCTGGCAGGTCGCGCGTAATCGGCCGCCGCGAACATGGCGATGGCGCCGACCGCGATCACCACGACGAGGATCAGCCGACGCCACGAAATTCGGGCGCCGGTCATTAGCCAGGCGAGCACGCAAAACGTCGGCGCCAGCGCGAGCACACCGCCCACGTCACTACCCCAAAGCGGCGTGCCGTCGACGACGACCGCGAGCACGCCGATCGCCGCGACGGCCAGTGCCGGACGGCGGGTGACGCTGGCCACGCCGGCCGCCGCGAGCACCGCGCCAGCCGCGTACACGCCGAACGCGACGTTGCCGATGCCCGCGAATCGTCCGGCCACCAGGGGCGAGTAGCCGGCCATCGTGAAGATTTGCAGGTGCGCGCCGGTGAGGAGGTCGAGCCCGATCACCGCGAAGGTGATGAGTCCGGTCGCGGCCGCCAGCCCGAAAGCGCCACGCCGAAACACGACGCCGTCGAGCCAGCCGGCGAAGGCGGTGAGCGCGGCGGCGGCGATCGCCGTCGAAACCATTAACACGAGCAGCGCCGAAGGGGCCCGCCACCACGAGATGACCCCAACTAGAAACGACGACGCCGGCAACAGCGCGCACCACACACACAGGAGCGAGACGTAGCGGCCAAGTTTTTCCCTGCGGCGTGGGAAAAACCGGGCGAGTGCCCACGCCGTCGCGCACGCTAGCAACATAAGCGCCACCAGGGCGACCCAGAACGGAATGATCGCCGCCCGCTGGTGCTGGGCTGCGGCGTCGAGGTCGGCCAGCTTGGCGATGTGGTCAGCGGTGCTGAGGTCACGCGAATGGCCCACCACCGCGCGCCAAGGCTGGCCGATCATTGACTTCGGCTGCGCCACGCCTTGCAACTGCAGCACGGTTGGCGCGACGTCGATGAGCTGCACGAACGGCGTCCGTCTGGTCGACGCGCTCACCACCTCGCCGGCCGAAAACCCGGGACCGCTGGCGATCGCGACATGCAGGTGCGCCTTCACCGGTTGGCTTTCCGACACCCCGACGACCAGCACGACGGCGCCGGCGGGCGCATTCACCTCGACCAGCCGGACGACGCGGTCGACGTCGGCGACCGTCGCGGTGACCAGGGTCACCGGGCACTGCCGAAGAAAGCCGCCATCGGCGACGGCTGTCGCCGGGTCATCGCGATACGCGGCGACTCGCCCGGTGTGGTCGGCCGCCGCGAGCGCCGCCGACGCCCCCGCCGCCGCCACGCATCCGGGGAGCGCGTCGGCCAGCGCGCCGAGTTTTGCCGCGTCGTCCGATTTCGCATTTTTTCGATATGCGGCGGCAAATCCGTCGACAGTCGCGCCATCGCCGCTGGGGCGGACGTGCAAGGGCGAGGTCGCGCAGCGGCGACCTGACTCGTCGTCGGCACGAGCGCGATCGCCCGCGCCCAGGGTGAGCCAACCGTCGTCCGGGCAGCTGACCGGGTCGGCGGCTTTCACCGAGAGCGAGCCGATCGCAGACGTCCGGGCCAGCTCGAACAATGACGGCGTGGTGTTGGTGTCGACGTCGGCCCAGGTGAGCTGCGGCACGCCGACGACGATCACGTGTGGGGAGGCAGCGGCCCGCACGCTCGGCGCCACTGCCAGCGCCGCCGCGAGCGCGGCCGTCACGACCGTGCACCCGCGGATCACTACTCGTCGTGTCACGACGCGCCCGCAAGTCCTTCGTAGCACGCGATGAGCTGCGCAGTGACGTCGTCGTCCGTCGGGAGTTCGCGACTGCGCCGCAATGCTCGCTGGCCGTATTCGCGCGCGGTTTCAGCATCGTCGAGCAGCGAACGGATTGCCGCGGCTAACGCGGCGACGTCGTCCGAGGGCACGAGAACAGCCGCATCGCCGACCAGCTCCGGCATGCCACCGACCGCGGTCGCAACCAGCGGACGTCCGGCGGTCAACACCTCCCCCGCGGTCAACGGCCAGCCTTCCCACCGGCTCGGCATCGCGACGACGTCGGCGACCTGCAGCAGATCCGCGATGTCAGCGCGATCACCAAGCAGCCGGACGTCGACGCCAAGGTCCGTAATCAACGTCTCCAAGGTCGCCCGAAGCGGCCCGTCGCCCGCGATGACGACGACCACTCGCCGTTCCGGACTCCACGAGGCCGTGGCCCGAACGAGCAGGTCGAAGCCCTTTTGCGGATGAAGCCGTCCGATGGCAAGGACGACCGCCGCGCCGTCAGGAATGTCGAGGGCGCGACGCACGTCGGCGGTGTCGCGCGCAGGCGTCGAGACCGGCGCCGCGATGAGCGCCCTTTGCGAATGCCCGATGTCGGCGGCCAAGTCGGGGCTCACGACGAACACCGCGTCAGCGATGCGCGCGAGCCGACGCATCACTCGCCGCAGCGCGGCACGGCGTAAATCGCTGCCAGACATGGCGTTGTGAAAGGTGATGACGAAGGCCGGACGACGGCGACGCCGCGGCCGGGCTCGCCCAAGCGCGAGTGCGGTCACCAACGCGGCGCGAAATCCATGTGCATGGACGAGGTCGGCGCCTCGTGTCAGCCGCCGCAAACGCAACAGCGCATTCGACGTTCTCAGCAATTCCGCCGGCCGGAACCGCGCACCGATCTCCACGCCGCGAAACGGTGCGCAGAATCTAAATCGTTCGTTGGTGGCACGCGGGCCGAGCACGGCCACCTGAACGCCGCGAGCGGCAAGCCCGCGCGCGACCGCCGCGACATGCCGACCGACCCCGCCCGTGCTTGTCGCCAAAACCAGCGCCACACGCAACTCAGCCAACCGACTCACCGCCACGCACTCGCATCGGTCCGAGCAGCTGGGTGCGCAACCGACTGCGCTCCGCGGGCGGCTCGACGGCCATCGCGACGAGCACCGCGGACGCGACCGCGACTGCTCCTGCGACCAGCGCCACCAACACCGACAGACCAGCCGAACGCGGCCCGAGCGCCCACACCACGACGAGCCCAATCGCCAAGCCAACCGCCGCACCCGCAAACGCGCCAAGGGTGGTGCGCCGGATGCCGTCGAGCGCATGGCGTTGGGTCGCGCGCGCGACGCCGATGAGCAGCGCGATCCCGGCAATGGTCATCCCCACCGAATTCCCGATCGCAAGCGCGACCACCCGCCAGCGCGCGGCAAACGCCGGCACCAACGCGAGGTCCGCTCCAATGACGACGATCCAGCCGGCGCAAATCGCGCCGGCCGCGAAGCGCCATTGCTCGAGCGCGTACAACGCCCGGCCCAGGTACGCGACCAGACCGTAACCAAGGAGGCCGGGTGCAAAGGCAGCCAGCGTCCAGGCCAGCGCCGTCGTGTCACCGTTCCCCGGCACCCGCAAGACCAAAATGCGGGCGGCCGGCGCACTTGTCGCCGCCAAACCGGCAGCCGCCGCGGCGGTGGCGACGATCACGACGCGAAGACCGAGAGACGCGGCGGCCGAGAAGCCGACCCGGTCGCCACTGTCGACGCGTGCCGACAACCGTGGAAAGGCACTGGTGGCGACAGGCACGGCGACGATCGACCACGGCACGAGGTAGACAGCCCATGCCAGGTTGTAGAGCACCAGGGCGCCCGCGTCGCCGCGATGCGCGAGTCGGAGCACCACCGCGACGGAAAGTTGTTGCGTCGCAAGGGTTAACGCGCCCGCGACCGCCAAACCCGCCACCCGTCGTCCGACCGAGTGCGGAAACCGCAACGTCGGCCGCAGCCGCAGACCTAGCCTGGCCGCCGGAAAAAGCATTGGCGCCACCAGTGCCGCCACGCCCAATGTCGTGCCGACTGACAACACCAGCTCAGCGGTCAAACTCACGCGGCCGATGTCGGCGCCTTCACCGTGAACGGCGTGGAACAACAGATAGGCGCCGATGACGACGGCGCTCGACGTCAGCGGCGCCGCGGCCGGCGCCAGGAAACGCCGATGCGCCTGCAACACACCGGTCAACACCACGGCGAGTGCGTACAACACGACCTGCGGCATGAAGACCAGCAGCATTCGAGTGCCGACGACGAGTTCGTCGTGCCGGTCGCAACCGGGGTTCGACGCGCCGATGAGCACACCGACCAGGGGACGCGCCACCAACAGTCCGATCAACGTCACGGGCACCGCGATCAGCAACGCCCATGAAAGCAGCGCGGACGTGGTGCGGCTGACTTCGTCACGATCTCCCCGGACGACTGGACCGGCCAACACAGGCACAACCAAACTAGCCAGCGCGCCGCCCGCCACGATCTCAAAAACGATGTTCGGCACCGTGTTTGACGTGACATACGTGTCGCCGAGACACGTGGCGCCGACCGTGCGGGCGAACGTCACGGTACGACCAAAGCCCACGATGCGGCTGGCCGCCGCAACTCCTGCGATCGACAACGCCGCACCCACAGCGCCGGCGAGCCACCCGCGCGCGTCCGTCAAACGCAGTCGCGGCATCAGGTGACCTCGCTTCGGCCCGCGCGGTCAATGGCGCGCAGCACAGCGTTATTCTCGATGACACTGGAAAAACTGACGAACTCGCTCACGACCGTCAAACCGGCGAGACCGGCCAGCGCAAGCGCGATCCGCCGGCCCGATGCGTCGACGATCGCTGCTGTGCCGAGCAGCGCGCCGATGCAATTCGCTCCTGCGTCGCCCAGCATGGTGCGCTCGCGCAAGTCGACAGGCAACAGCCCGGCTGACGCGCCGACCGACACCGCGCTAATCTGTCGTGCCGCGATTGAGTTGGACGACGCCGCAAGCGGAACACCTACCAGCATCGCGCTCTTGAGCGCGCGGCCCGGCCGAAGGTCGAGCAGGTTGGCGAGATTGGCGGACAACGCGACGACGCCGCCCGCGGCGGCGCGTCGGATCAGGCCGCCGCGAGCTGCGAGAAGACCGGCCGCCGCGGCCCCGGCGCCGATGACCCCGATTTTCACCGCCCCGGTGGTGACCTGGCGGGAGCGCAGCGCCCCGAGATGACCGCGAAACCCTCGCACGTCAGAGGATCCGACCGCGTCGTCGAGTCCACCCGCAACCGCCCCGGCCACCGCCGCAATCGTCGCCGCGGCCCGAACCCGAACGGGCGCCTCACCAGCGGCGAGCACTCCCCCGACCACCGCCACGCCGATGGCGGGCCCGCCAAGCAGGTCGACCGACTTTCCGCGGTAGTTCGTCCGAACGACCGACTGACGTGCGCCGACGAGTTGCCGCGTGCCTTCATACAAGACACGCGTTGTCGCGGCGACCGCGACGACGCGCCGCACCGCACGCGGCCGGCACCGGCTGCGCTTCGTCACGAGTTGTCGGTGCTCGGCGGCGGAGTCTCGGCCGCAGATGACTGGCCCACCGTCGCGGTCGGCAACCCGGCTTGTGCGCCCTGTCCGGTGCCGTACTGGCCGGTGGCGGCGTCGCCACCGGCCAACGCGAAGACCATCGCGATCCGGCCGCTGGCGGTGTCGGCGTCGTCGACGCTCGAGACCACCTTTGCCAGCGAGTCGTTGCCGCGCACCTGGGCCACGACACCGCCGGTGTCCGCCGATCCGGCCGGACCGACCACGACAGTGCGTGAACCAGCCCGTTGCAGCGCCGCGACCAAATCCAGCAACGCGGTGTCGGGCGACGGCGTGGGCGTCGCCGCTTTGTCAGGCGCGGCCGCCGTGACGACGACCGCCATGTCGGCGTACATCGAGGGTTGGTCGCCCAGCTTCACGAATCCCGCCTTGGCCAAGCCGGCGAGCACCTCGACGCTCGTCGCGTCGAGGTAGCGCGGATCGGGAGGATTGCTCGTGGCGACCGTGTCGCTGGCCGCGGTCGTGAGGGTCGTTCCGGGTGTCGGCTTCACGCTCGGCGTCGGCGCGTTCTTCGACGTTGGCTTTACGGACGACTTCGACGTCGCGTTCGACGTGCCGTTCGCGGTTGCGGACGCAGGCGCCGACCCGGGCGGACCCTCGGTCGCGGCGCCCGTCGGGTTGCCCACCAAAGCTGCGGCGAGGATCGCCGCGGCACGCGCCGACACGTCGTCAGGCGCCGAGGGGGCGAACTGCGGCGCGGCCAGCGTTTTCAGCAACTCGTCAAGCGACGTCGCCTGCTGCGGGTCGGAATAACTCGCGGCCACGTCGACTTCGGCGGTCACGGTGGCGCCCGCGGCCGCCAGTGTCTTCGCCGCGGCGTCGCGCACGGACTTCGGCGCGCTCGGAACGGTGATGACGACGACGTGGCGGCCCGACAATCGACCGGCCACAGCCACTGGCTCGAGGGCTTGCGCGAAGTTCTCGTCGTCCGACAACTGTTTTTGCTGTTGCTGGTTTTGGTCGCGCAACGTCTGCGCTTCCTTGCGCAGATCGCTGGTTTGCGTCTTGAGGTTGCTTAGCACGTCGCCAGAAAGCACGTTCGTGCCTAGGACGATGCCGACCGCCAAGGCGAGAAAAACCGCGACGATCGAGACCACGTGGTATTTGAAGTCGATCACAGCTGTCGCCCGGCCATCAGAACAGTCGGCTGAGCCACGACACGAAGGCGTCCCATTTCGCACCGGTGATCGTCAGGTACACCTGACCCACGGGCGACAGCGCGATGACGACTCCGAGGGTGAGCAACGCGGCGAGCACCAGCACAAACAACGACGAGGTGGAGATCCGACTGCGGTACAGCCGGCTCACACCTTTGGCGTCGACCAACTTGCCGCCGACGCGAAGCCGGGTCAAAAAGGTGCTCGCCATGCCCGAGCGGCCCTTGTCGAGAAACTCGACCAATGTCGCGTGCGTGCCGACGGCCACAATGAGGCTCGCGCCTTTGTCGTCGGCCAGCAGCAAGGCGACGTCCTCACTCGTGCCGGCCGCTGGGAACACCACGGCCGGCAGGCCGAGTTTCTCGACTCGCTCAAGCCCGGGCGCGCGACCGTCGCGATAAGCGTGGACGACGATCTCGGCGCCGCAGCACAACGCGCTGTCTGAGACAGAGTCCATGTCACCGACGATGAGCGCGGGCGTGTAGCCGGCCTCCAACAACGCGTCCGCCCCGCCGTCGACACCGACGAGCACCGGCCGGTATTCGCGGATGTATGGACGGAGCACCTGCAGGTCTTCGCGATAGTGGTAGCCGCGAACGACCACAAGCACCTGCTTGCCGTCGAGGTCGGTCTTGATGTCAGGCACGCCGACACCGTCAAGTAGCAGGTCGCGCTCGCGGCGCAAGAACTCCATGGTGTTGGCGGCGAACGACTCGAGCTGCACCGCGAGGCCGGCCCGGGCCTCGGCCATCGCCGCCTGCACGGTCTCGACCGTCTGCGCCACGCCTTTGGCGACCAAGTGATCGCCGACGTAGACGCACTCGCCGTCGATCCGGACGACGTCGCCCTCGTGGATGTCACCGAGCACCGCACCACCGGCGTCGTCGATCAGCGGAACGCCTGCGGCGACCAGGATCTCCGGGCCAAGATTGGGATAACGACCGCTGATGCTCGTCGCGGCGTTGACGACGGCGGCCACGCCGCGCTCGAGCAGGCTCTCGGCGGCGACCCGGTCGAGATCGACGTGGTCGATGATCGCCACGTCGCCCGGGCGTAGCCGTTTCGTCAGGTTTTTCGTCCGAACGTCGACCTTGGCCACGCCGCTGATCCCGGGCAGCGTCGGCTGCCGGGGTCGCCGCAACGTCGCGATCCTCATCGGGTCCATCGTGCCAGACTTGCCAGCGCCCGCCGCGCTTCAAACGCCGCGCTTCGGCCGGGAGAGGTGAGATCCTGGAGTCGGGCAATCCAGCTGCCGCAGGAGGTCAGCGCGAGGTGACGATCGACCCGCCCGCCCGACGCCGTGTCACGATCAGCGAGATCGCGCGCGAGGCAGGCGTGTCGCTGCCGACCGTGTCGCGAGTCGTCAATCGGCGGGGCGACGTCGCGCCGCACACCCGCGAGCGCGTCGAGGAGCTGCTTCGCCACCACGGGTACCGCGCTCGCTCGGCCGCCGGGCGGCAAGCCCGGCTCATCGACCTGGTGTTCAACGACCTCGACAGTCCCTGGGCGGTGGAGATCATCCGCGGGGTCGAGGACATCACGCACGCCTCCGGCGTCGGCACCGTCGTCTCGGCCATCCACCGGCGCACGGCGTCGGCCCGCCAGTGGCTCGACAACCTGCAGGCCCGCGCGTCCGACGGTGTCATCTTGGTCACCTCGCAACTGACCACCGCGATGCAAATGCAGTTGAAGCGACTCGACGTGCCGCTCGTCGTCGTCGACGCCGTCGGCCGGCCCGCCCCCGACGTGCCCACGATCGGCGCCACCAACTGGGCTGGCGGCCTGAGCGCCGCCGAGCACCTGACGTCGCTGGGCCACCAGCGCATCGGCTTCATCGGCGGACCGCCCGAGATGCAATGCTCGCGGGCCCGTTTCGACGGCTACCGGGCGGCGCTCGAGGCGGCCGGCATCGCGTTCGACGAGACACTGGTCTGTCCCGGCGACTTCTACCACTCCTCCGGCTACGCCGGCGCGCTCGCCTTGTTCGACCTGCCTGAACCCCCGACCGCCATCTTCGCCGCGAGCGACCAGATGGCCCTCGGAGCGTATGAGGCCGCCCGCAGCCGACACGTGCGAATACCGGACGACGTGAGCATCGTCGGCTTCGACGACCTTCCGACTGCCCGCTGGGCATCACCACCGCTGACCACTGTTCGGCAACCGCTGGCCGAGATGGGTACCATCGCCGCGCGCACCGTTCTCGGCCTGGCCAGCGGCGACGCCGTCATGGGCGCCCTCGAGCTGGCCACCGAACTCATTGTCCGGGCAAGCACCTCAGCGCCGCGGCAACACCCGGTTCCGAGTCCGCCCGCACCGCGTCGTCCGAAGGCCGCCACAGGCGCCGCAGCTCGGGCCAAGGCGACGTCTTAGCGTCGCTGCTTGCTCGCTGCGCGACCCGCGCTTGCCGTGCTCGCTTTGGTCCGTTGACGCGGTTGGACCGGGTGGCTCGGGTCGCCCGCCGGGTTGAACTCCGCCTTGAATTGCGCGGCGGCTTCCAGCAACTCATTGGCGTGGCCTTGTGCGAGCGCCGATCCATCGAGGCCGGCGAGCATCCGCGAGAGTTCCTCGACGCGGGCCTGCTCGTCGAGGGCGACGACACCAGAACTGGTCACGGCACCGTCGTCCGACTTGACGACGACCAGGTGGCGGTCGGCGAAGGCGGCGACCTGCGGCAGATGGGTCACGACGATCACCTGCGCGTTACGCGCGAGCCGCGCTAGCCGGCGGCCGACCTCCACCGCGGCACGACCGCCGACCCCGGCGTCGACCTCGTCGAACACGAACGTCGGCGTTCCGCTTTGGCCGGCGAACACCACCTCGACCGCGAGCATGACCCGCGACAGTTCACCGCCGCTGGCCCCTTTCGCGATCGGGCGGGCAGGCGCCCCGGGATGTGGCATCAGCAAAAGCTCGACTTCGTCAGCGCCATAGGGCCCGAGTTCACCCGTCGACACCTCGGCGGCCACCGCCGCGTGCGGCATGGCGAGGTCACGCAACTCGGCGGTGACCGCGTCGCTGAAAACGGAAGCGGCCCGACGGCGCGCGGCGCTCAGTTCGGCCGCCGCGTTCGTGAGATCGAGGCGCAGTTCCTTCGAGAGAACACCTAGTTCCTCGATCCGGCTGTCGTCGGTGTCGAGTGTGCCAAGCCGGCTCGCCGCGTCGCGGGCCCAGGCGAGCACGCCGTCGGGCCCATCGCCGTACTTGCGGGCCAGCGCGCGCAGCACCGCCTGTCGTTCTTGCGCCGTGGCAAGACGCTGTGGGTCGGCCTCGAGGGCGTCGACGTACGAGGCGAGTTCAGCCGCGACGTCAGCCAGCAAATACCCCGCTTCGGCAAGCCGCTTCGCCGCTTCGGCGAGCGCGGGGTCGTGTTCGCCAGCCCGGTCGAGGATCGCCCGCGCGCTCGCCACCAGTCCCAGAGCGTCTGGGCTGTCGGCCTCGGCCGGGTCGCCAGCAAGCACGCCGTGCGCGCCGGTGGCCGACGCGCGCAAAGCATCGGCATACGACAGTCTTTCGATCTCAGCGGCAAGCGCCGCCTCTTCGCCTTCCAGCGGGTTGACCGCTTCGATTTCGGCCAGCCCAAATCGAAGCATGTCTGCCTCTCGCGCGCGCTCGTGCGCATGCCGCGTCAGCGTCGTCAGCGTTGCCTCGATATCGAGATAATCGCGATACACGTCGGTGTAGCGAGCGAGCGGTTCATCGACGTCGGGGCCGCCAAACTGATCGATGGCTTCTCGCTGGCGCGCCGGCGACCGCAGCCGCAATTGGTCAGACTGGCCGTGCACCGCAACGAGGTCGTCGGCGAGTTCGCTGAGCACGCCAACCGGCGCGGAACGTCCGCCGACCTGCGCCCGCGAACGGCCATCGGCCCCGACGATCCGGCTCACCAGCAGCGTGTCGTCATCGACGTCGGCGCCGATCTCGTCGAGCCTCGTTCGCACGTCGCCCAGCCGCGAAGGTAATCGCAATCGGCCGTCAACCGCCGCGCGTGAAGCGCCGGACCGCACCAGCCCGCTGTCGGCGCGACCGCCGAACAGCAACCCGAGTCCGGTGACCACCATCGTCTTGCCGGCGCCAGTCTCACCGGTGACGACGGTGAGGCCCGGATCGAGTTCGAGCACCGCTTCTTCAATGACACCAAGCCGGCTGATGCGTAGTTCCTCAATCATCCGGCGGGTCCTGACGGACGCCACGCCAGCCGCGCACTGGCAAGCCAAACTTGGCCACCAATCGATCGGTGAATGGCCGGGTGTGCAGCCGGGCCAGCCGGAGCGGTCGCTCGCTGCCGCGCGCCTGCACCCGCGCCCCAACAGGGGCGTCGAAGCCGCGACGACCGTCGCACCACACCACGCCGACGTCGTCCGTGCCGACGACTTCGACCGCGAGCGTCGAACGAGGCGCGACCACCACCGGACGAGAGAACAAGGCATGCGCGTTCAGCGGCACGAGCAGCATCGCCTCGACGTCCGGCCAGACGATCGGACCACCCGCGGAGAACGCATACGCAGTCGAACCGGTGGCCGTGGAGAGCACGACACCGTCGCAACCGAATCTCGACAGCGGGCGACCGTCGACCTCGAGCACGACCTCCATCATCCGTTCGCGCGACGACTTCTCGATTGACGCCTCGTTGAGCGCCCAGTCGCGCCAGACCACATTGCCGTCCTGGCAAATCTCCACGTCGAGGGTGAGCCGTTCCTCAACCTGGTAATCGCGGTCGACGACGCGGCGTACCGTGCCGGCCAGGTCGGTCGGCTCC
>JAICYF010000002.1 GCA_025934355.1 Acidothermaceae bacterium | reverse complement strand
TTGCCGGCCCTCGGCTTGAAACGCGAAAACATCGTCTTCATCTCGGGCATCGGCTGCTCGTCGCGCTTCCCGTACTACCTGCAGACCTACGGCATGCACTCGATTCATGGTCGCGCGCCGGCGATCGCGACCGGCCTGGCGGTGTCGCGCCCCGATCTCGCTGTCTTCGTGGTCACGGGTGACGGCGATGCGTTGTCCATCGGCGGCAACCACTTGATCCACGCGCTGCGCCGCAACGTCAACCTCACCATCCTGCTGTTCAACAACCGCATCTACGGGTTGACGAAGGGTCAGTACTCCCCCACCTCTGAGGTCGGCAAAATCACCAAGTCGACGCCAATGGGCTCGCTCGACTATCCGTTCAACCCGGTGTCGTTGGCGCTCGGCGCCGAGGCCACTTTCGCCGCCCGCACGATCGACTCCGATCGCAAGCACCTCACCGCCGTGTTGCAGGCGGCGGCGGAGCATCGCGGCACCTCAATCGTGGAGATCTACCAAAACTGCAACATCTTCAACGACGAGGCGTTCGAGGTGTTGAAGTCGCCGGAGACGCGGGACGACTATCTCGTGCGCCTTGAGCACGGTCAGCCGATCACCTTTGGCAAGGACGCCGCCCGCGGCGTTCGCCGCGGGTCGAACGGGTCGCTTGAGTTCTGCGCTGGCGATGACCCCGGCGTGCTGACGCACGACGCGCACGCCGCCGACCCGTCGCTCGCTTTTGCGCTGTCGCGGCTAGCGCAGGCAGATCTGCGGGCCACCCCGATCGGAGTCTTCCGCGATGTTGAGCGTCCGGTCTACGACGACCTGATGTCTGACCAACTCGACCAGGCGGTCGCAAAGCAAGGGCCAGGTGATCTCGCGGCGTTGCTCGGCGGCGGCGACACCTGGACCATCTCCTGACGGCCGTCCGCCGATTCCGCTGTCATGACTGACGACGCCACCTCTGGCCAGTGGGAACCGCCAGCCGATCAGCCGGTCGTGCCCGAACCGACGCCGCCGACTCCAGCCGAGCCGTCGCCGCGACCTGAAGCAACACGGGAGACGCCGCCGGAGCCGTCCTGGGCGGCGCCTGCGTACGGGCCGCCGCCGACGGGGGCAGCACCTTCGACGTCCGAACCTGCCGGCGGTTCACAAGCGCCCAACGACTTTAACGCACCCCCGAGCGGTGGATTCGTTTACCCGGACGGCGCGCAAAGCCCCTACGGCGTTGACTACCTTGAGTCGCCAGCTCGCCGACGGTCGCCTGCGATCATCATCGCGAGTGTGCTAGTGGTGCTCGCGCTCATCGGGTCGGGGTTCGGGCTGCTTTCCACCAGCACCGGCCATTCGACCCCCGGGGTGAGTGGCGCAGCGAGCGCGTCCGCGTTGCCGCAACCACAGGATTCGACAGCGCCGCAAGGCTCCACGGCGCCGCAGGGATCGACCGGGCCCGGCCCCGCGACGAGCCCGGGGCCATCCGGCGGGGTCGCGCCAGACACGAGCGCTGGTCCGCTCGACGGCTACTTGCTGCCGCCGACCGCAATCGGCGGCGGCGCGCTGATGGCCCTGATCCCGGGCGGCCGAAGCGTCAGCGACCAGGCCACGTTGGACTTCTGCAACTTCAACTACACGAGCGAGCGGTTGCGGGTCGACCGGGTGCAGGTGCAATACGTCGGGGGCGGGCAGAGCGCCAGCAACGAGTTCGTCCGATACCGCAGCGGCGGCGCCGCGTCCGCCTTTGGCGAACTGCAGAAAGCGATCGCCGGCTGTCCTTCGTCCTACAACGAGTCTGGCGGCCAGGTAAGCGACATCCGTCGACTCACCGGCCTGAGTGGCCTTGCCAAGAACAGCGCCGCGGTGTCGTTCACCTCGACGTTCACCGGGATCGGCGGCGTCGTGCACGAGTCGACTGCTGTCGTCTATCAATTCGACGGCGACTACTTCTCGGGCGTCTACGTGTACGGCACCGACGCCGCGGCTGTGCAAAACGTGGCAGCTCGGCTCGGCGCTACTTCGGCGAAGTTGCTGGCCGAGGCGGCGGCCGGCAAACCGGGCACCGGCGGCGGTCCACTTGCCAACCCGCAGGCGACCGAGCCCGGAGTGCAGACGTAAATCGGGTCGGTTCGCGAACCGTCTGCGTTAGCGTGGCGGGGTGCGGGAGACGCGGCGCGGCTTGGGTTATGCGCTTGCGGCTTACGCAATGTGGGGTCTGTTTCCACTTTACTGGCCGCTGCTTGAGCCGACGCCCGCGATTCAGATCCTTGCCCATCGGATGCTTTGGTCGCTGATCTTCATCGCCGTCGTGTTGCTAGTGCGTCGGCGTTGGGCGTTCGTCGCTCAGCTGCGCCACGACCGCCGGCGAGTGTCGCTCTTAGTGCTGGCCGCCGTGCTCGTGAGCGTCAACTGGGGCGTCTACATCTGGGGAGTAAACGCCGGCCACGTCGTCGAGACGTCGCTTGGCTACTTCATCAACCCGTTAGTCAACATCGCGTTGGGCGTGCTCGTGCTACGGGAGCGACTGCGGCCGGTGCAGTGGTTCGCGGTCGCAGCGGCAGCGGCCGCTGTTGTGGTCATCACCGTCGATTACGGTCGGCTGCCGTGGATCGCCTTGTCATTGGCGTTCAGCTTCGGGGGCTACGGCTTTGTGAAAAAGATCGTAGGCGTGCCTGCTGTCGAAAGTCTCGCCGTCGAGACCGCGGTGATGGCGCCCTTCGCGCTGATTTTCCTTGTCATCGTGGGGATTCGCGGCACAGGTGCGTTTGGGCATGTGGCGCTGGGCACCAACCTGTTGCTCGTCACGGCGGGGGCGGTCACTGCAGTCCCTCTGTTGTGTTTCGCATCGGCCGCGCGACGCGTCCCCCTGACCGTCATGGGCCTGCTGCAATACATCACGCCGGTGCTGCAGTTCGTGGTTGGCGTGTTCATCAGGCATGAACCGCTTCCGTCGTCCGAGCTCATTGGCTTTTGCCTGGTCTGGGTGGCGCTGCTTATTCTCGGCGGGAGCGAACTCGGGCAGTGGCGTAACCGGCAACGCGCCGCCGCTGACATGAGCGACGACGCGTTGCTAGCCGCGGAGATACCGTGAGCCGGTTAACCCTTTACTGAGCCCGCGAGCAACCCGCGCACGAAGAATCGCTGCAAGGCGAAGAAGACGATCAGCGGGATGATGATCGCGACGAACGCCCCTGCCGTGAGCAGCTGCCAGTTGGCGCCGTACTGCCCGATCATCTGCTGCAGCCGTGCCGTCACCGGCGTCGACTTGACGTTGTAACCACCGAACGTCAGCGCGACCAGTAGGTCGTTCCACACCCAGAGGAACTCGAAGATTGCGAACGACGCGAGCGCAGGCGTGATGAGCGGGAGCACGATCGTGCGGAAGATGCGGAAGTGGTTGGCGCCGTCGACGCGCGCTGCCTCCATAAGGTCACGTGGCAGCTGCGCAATGAAATTGTGCAGCAAGAACACCGCCAGCGGCAGGGCGAACATCGTGTGCGAGATCCAGATCTGCACGATCGGATGGTGTTGTCCAAGATGCAACGCCGGAAATATCGGCACCGTGCCGATGTGCGCGCCGAGGTTGTAGAAACGCTGGAGCGGGATCAGCGACATCTGCAGCGGCACGACCTGCAGCGCGAAGATGAAGAAGAAGATGGAATCGCTGCCCCTGAAGCGGATCCACGCGATGCAGTACGCCGCCATCGCGGCGATCGTCAACGAGATCAGTGTTGCCGGAATGGTGATGACCAGGGAGTTGACGAGGTAGGGGATGATGCCGCCGGTGACGCCGCTGCCACCGACGAAGAGCACGGTGTGGTAGTTCTCCCACGTCGCCTTCGGGTGGACGAAGAACTCCCACCAGCCAGAGTTGGCAACGTCATGCCCCGGCCTAAACGACGTGACAAAAACGCCGAACGTCGGGATGGTCCAAAGAATCGTCAGAACAATGATGAGGATCGACGCGGTCCGGCTGCTGAAGGCCCGACGCACTTCCTTCGCGCCGCCGGGCTTGATGACGGGCGTATCGGAGACTTCCGTGGTGGCCGTCATCGCGTCGCACGCTCCTTCCGCAACTGCACGATGTTGTAGGCGAGCAGCGGGGCGACTGCAACAAAGATGATGACCGCGAGCGCACTACCTCGGCCCACGTTGAACTGGACGAACGTCTGATTCCACATGTCGTTCGCGAGAACGTTCGTGCCGAAGTTGCCGCCGGTGACCGCCTTGATGATGTCGAAGATTTTGAGAGTCGCGATCATCACTGTGGTGAGGACGACGATCAGAGTCGAGCGAATCATCGGAATTTGCACGCTGAAGAACAGCCGCGAGCCATGCGCGCCGTCGACTCGGGCCGCCTCGATTATGTCGTCCGGAACGGCTTTGATCGCCGCGGACAGCACGACCATCGCGAAGCCGGTCTGGATCCAGATCATGATGACCATGAGAAGGAAGTTGTTGAGCGGGTGGCTCAGTATCCACAGCGGCGGATGCTTCCACCCGAGGGCGGTGACGATGGCGGTGAGCAGACCGTCGGGCGCCTTGTCGTAGACGTACTTCCAGATGATGCCGGCGCCCACGAACGAGATCGCCATCGGCATGAAGATGAGCGACTTGACCAAGTTCTGCCGCTTCATGCGGTCGACGCCGACTGCGATCAACAAGCCGAGGGCGGTCGACACGACGGGAGCGACGATGAGCCAGAGCAGGGTGTTAAGCAACACCTGTTGCTCGGTTGGATTGGTGAATGCCCACGTGTAGTTCTTCAACCCTACGTATTTCGCGCCGACGAGGTCGGCCCCGTGCAGGCTCAGATAGAACGTGCGAATCGCCGGTATCACCAAGCCGATGAGCAGCAGCACGATGGCTGGGCCAAGGAAAACGAGAATCGCCAATGGTCGCTGCAGCCGCCCGGTGGCCCGACCGGCGGCGAAGAAGATGATGAGGATGACGGCGAAGAAGACGGCGACGACCTCGATGACGTTGCCGAGCTTGCTCGCAGAGTCAGAGAAAGTCGAGGCGGTCACTATGCCGCTGGAAGCCAACACCGACACCGAGTCCCATCCTTTCGGTGGCTCCGCTCGCTTGCGGATGTGGAGACGACCGTGGCCCGGAGGCTACTCCCTCCGGACCACGGCGTCGTTAGTTCAGCCCGGTAAAACCTGACCGGTCTGCGATTGCATCAGTGTTCGATCGGCGCGGATCAGGACGGCCAGGCCGCATCGATCGCCTTGGCCACCGCCTCGACAGACTTGCCCTCGGCGAACCACGCGGTCATCTGCTTCCACTCCTCACCAGAGCCAACGGCTGCCGGCATGAGGTCGGAGGCGTCGAACCGGAACGTCGCGTTCGGGTCGGTCAGGTACTTGGCTGAGATCTGGTCGATCGGGTCGGTGTACAGGCTCTTGTCGACACCGCTGTTCGCCGACACCCAGCCTGGCGCGACCTTGACCCGGCTGCTCGCCCACTGCGGGGAGGAGAGGTAGGTCTGCACGGCCTGCACCTCAGGACGGTCGGAGAACGCCGCGGTGAACTCGCCGCCACCTTCGACCTCGTCCTGCGTGACACTCGGGTCAACCGGCGGCAACTTGAACGCGAACACGTCGCCGTCCGGGCCAACCTTGAGGGTCTTGTCGATGCTGGCCCACTGCGCCTCGTAGAACGACGCTTGCTGCAACATCCAGCACTTGCTCGTCGGGATGCCCTTGCCGGCGTCTTGGAAGGTGGTGGAGGCGATCGCCTTCACGTCGCCGACGTACTTGGGGTTGAGCATCCAGTTCTTGACCACGTTCATCGCGTCGATGATCTGGGGGTCCGAGAACTTGATGTCGTGGCTCACCCACTTGTCGTAGACGTCGCCGCCGTACTTGCCGAGCACGACCTCCTCGAGCCAGTCAGTGGCCGGCCAGCCGGTGGCCGTGCCGGAACCGATGCCGCCGCACCAGGCGTTGCCCTTGCCCGCGGCGGCGATCTTGTCGCTGAGCGCCATCAGGTCGGTCCACGTTGTGGGCACGGTGTAGCCGGCGGCGGTGAACGCCTTAGGCGAGTACCACACCAGCGACTTCAGGTTGGCGCTTTGCGGCGCCGCATAGAACGTGCCGTCGACCGAGCCGTACTGCTTCCACGCCTTGTTCCAGTACTTGTCGACGTTGTCGACCACAGCCTGCGGCGGCTTCTTCACCGCGCCGGTCTTCACCATCTGCTGCAGCAGACCGGGCTGCGGGATGATCGCCAGGTCGGGCGGGGTGCCACCTTGCACCTGCACCGGCAGCTGCGACTCGAAGTCGTTGGAGCCGGTGTACTTGATCGTGATGCCGGTGCACTGCTGGAACTCGGCCCACGACTTGTTGAGCGAGTCGGACTCTGGGCTGAGGATCGAGCCGAACATGGTGACCGTCGTGCCCGAGTGACCCATGTAGTCCTTGTAGGCGTCGCAGCCAGCGGGCGCGGCTGAACCGCCACCACCGCTGCTGGATGGCGAAGGGGCCGAGGATGGCGACGAGCCGCCGCCAGTAGCCGTCGGCGTGTTCGACGATTTGGTCTTGCTGCTCGAACACGCGGCAGCGAGCAGCGCGACGGCGGCCATCGCCGAGCCAACGGCGAGAAAGCCACGGCGTCGCGTGCCGTAAGCCTTACTCAAGGTCATGTTCTCTCCCTCTGCGATTGGGCGGTCCGCCCGGATGCGCCGGATGCAAACGCTGACATCGTTGCCCCTAACTCAAGCGAGATCAAGGTCTTAGTCGGTAAACGGACGATGTACGCGGTTACGGTTTGGCATCGGAACGATCTCAATGGTCACGTTCCCACGCCGGGCGCGTTGCAGGGCACATTACGACCGGCCCCGGCACCCCGTCTAGGTCCGTTGGCTAACGAAAAGGTCAAGAAGTAAGCCGCTTAACTGGCCCCACGTGCGACGTCGTCCGACATTGTCTGCGGTAGCGGTCAGCCGTCGTCGCGGCGGCGCGCCGCGGTCGAGCCGCGCACGTACAACTGAATCGGAAGCCGGAGCTCCTGAGGCTCGCGGTTCGGCTGGTCAAGCAGGTCAAGCAGGCAGCGAGCGGCGAGCGCGCCCAACTCCTCGGCCGGCTGGCACACCGTTGTCAGGTCGAGCAGGTCGGCCATCTCGTGGCCGTCGAAGCCCACGAGCGAGACGTCCTCGCCGGGCCGAAGGCCGTGCCGACGCAACGCCCGCAGCGCCCCAAAGGCCATCTCGTCGGACATTGCGAATACCGCGGTCGGGGGCGTGCGCTGCGCGAGCTGCGCGGTCATCGCGTGCTCGCCGCCCTCGATCGTGAAGAACCCGGGCACCCGAAGGTTGGGGTCAGCGGTGATTCCGGACGACGCAAGCGCGTCGAGGTAGCCGGCCAGCCGATCCATCTCGGGGAAGTACGGCGTGGGCAACGGACGGCCGGAGATAAGGCCGATCCGCTCGTGACCGAGGTTGATGAGGTGCTGGGTGGCCATGCGGGCGCCCTCGACATCGTCGATGGAGACGCTGGACGCGCCAACCGCGTGCGACCCAATCAGCGTGACCGGGAGGTCGAGCTCAAATAGCTCGCGCATCTCCGGGCTGTCGGCAGGCAACCCTATGACGAGCACCGCGTCGACCCGTCGACGCAGCCGACGATGCGGCGGCATCCGGTGCGGCTCGCTGAGATCGCCCGTGCTGTAAAGAAGCAGGTCCAAATCCGAGCGCTGCAACACGCGTTCGACGCCGTGGAGCACCTTGGAGAAGTACCACCGGGCGATGAAGGGCGTGATGACCGCGATGCTGCCGGCCCGACCACTCGCCAGCCGGGACGCGGCCGGCGAGATCACGTAGTCGAGCCGGTCGGCGACGCGGCGCACGTGCTCACGGGTGATGGGATCGACGTTCGGCAGACCGCGCAACGCCCTCGAGACAGTGGCGGTGGAGACGCCGGCCTCGCGGGCGACGTCGCGAATCGTCATGCCGCCAAGCGCTGGACTTTCGACCGCGCCCATCGGTGCGTCCTCCCTGTTACGCCGTTACATCGGCAGCGCTGCGGCTGGGCCAGGCGCGCGCCAGGACGTGCGCAAGAGAGAACGATAGCCAATTTGTAACCGTTGTCATCAGCCTGGCCGGTAAATTTGGCCGCCAACTTGCGCGCGTCCGCCGCCGGGCCGCGCATCGGCGCGCCGAATCAGGAAGTGCGGGCGATCACGTAATCGCACATCGCGTCAAGTGCGCGCTTGGGCGGGCCGTCGGGCAGCGGCCGCAGCGTGTCGCGGGCGTCTTGCGCCCACTTCTCGACGTCGGCGCGCGTGGCCGTGATGGCGGAGTGGGCGCGCAGCAATGCGAGGGTCTCGCGGTGCCGGTCGTCGTCCGACAGGTCGGCGCCGAGCAACTCGAGCAACCGTGCGTCGGACGGGTCGGTCGACCGGCGGGCGTGCAGCACTGGCAGCGTGGTGACGCCTTCACGCAGGTCGGTGCCCGGCGTCTTGCCGGAGTCGTGCGAGTCGCTGGTGATGTCGAGCAGGTCGTCGGAGAGCTGGAACGCGACGCCGATGCGCTCGCCGTAGCGAATCATCACGTCGACGACCTGGTCGGGCGCGCCGGCGAACATCGCGCCAAAGCGGGCCGAGGTCGAGATAAGCGACCCGGTCTTGTCGGCGACCACTTGCAAATAATGTGAGAGCGGGTCGACGCCGGTCTCAGGGCCGACCGTTTCGCGAATCTGGCCCTGCACGAGTCGCTCGAACGTGCGGGCCTGAATCCGCACCGCGTCGGGGCCGAGGTCGGCCAGCATGTCGGAGGCCCGGGAGAACAAGAAGTCACCGGTGAGAATCGCGATCGTGTTGGACCACCGGGCGTTCGCGCTGACGGTTCCGCGCCGCACCAGCGCTTCGTCCATCACGTCGTCGTGGTACAGAGTGGCCAGGTGGGTGAGCTCGACGACGACGGCTGACGGCAGCACGCCAGGTGCGGACGGGTCGCCGAACTGAGCGGCGAGCAGCACAAGCAACGGACGGAACCGCTTGCCGCCGGCTTCGACCAGGTGCCGCGAGGTCTCGGTGACGAACGGATAGTCGCTCTTCACCGCGTCGCGCAACATTTGCTCGACCGCGCCGACACCGGCCGAGATCTCCGACTCCAGTTCTGGGTCGGGGACCACCAAGCCGAGCTGGCTGACGCTTGTCACCCGGTCGAGTCTCCCTAGCGCAGGAACGGAACCGCCTTGCCCGCCAGGTCGAGCAGGGGCTGCGGCACGATGCCCAACACCAAGGTAGCCGCAACTCCGATCACGACGGCGGCCGAGGTGAACACCGTGGGCGCCAGAACGGTCGGCCCGTCGACAGCTGGCTCCTGGAAGAACATCAACACGATGATGCGGACGTAGTAGTACGCGGTGACCGCGCTGGCCAACATGCCCACGATCACCAGCGGCGCCGCGCCACCCTCGTAGGCGGCCTTGAAGACGGCCACCTTGGCCCACAGTCCGCTCGTGGGCGGCAGCCCGGCAAACGCCAGCAGGAAGAACGCGAAGATGCCGGCGATGAGCGGCGAACGGCGTCCGAGGCCGACCCAGCGGGACAGGTGATTCGCCTCGCCGTCGGCGTCGCGCACCAGCATCACGATCGCGAACGCCCCGATCGTCATGAAGCCGTACGCGACGAGATAGAACAGCACGCTCGACTCGCTGTCGGCGGTGCCGACGGTGATGCCGCCCACCGCGGTGAGCAGAAAGCCCGCGTGTGCGATCGACGAGTAGGCGAGTAGACGCTTGACGTCGGTCTGCGTCACACCGATGACCGCGCCGACCACCATCGTGACGATCGCGACGCCCCAAATGATCGGGCGCCAGTCCCAGCTCAGACCGCCGAACGCCACGAACAGCACCCGCATCAACGCGCCGAACGCGGCAATCTTGGTGCCCGCCGCCATGAAAGCGGTGATCGGCGTCGGGGCGCCCTGGTAGACGTCTGGTGTCCACCAATGGAACGGCGCGCCGGACAGCTTGAAGATCAGCGCGATGCCAAGCAATGCCAGGCCGACGATGATGAGCGGGTCGCCGTGGGTGGACGACGACAGCGCGGTTGCGATGTCGGCGAACTTCACGCTGCCCGCATATCCGTAGACCAGCGCCATGCCGTACACGAAGAACGCCGACGAGAACGCGCCGAGCAGGAAGTACTTCAGGGCGGCTTCTTGCGAGAGCAACCGACGACGGCGCGCCATGCCGGCCAGCAGATACAGCGGCAACGACAGCACCTCGAGGCCGACGAACATGGTGATGAGGTCGTTCGCCGCCGGAAACAGCAGCATGCCGGCCACGGCGAACATCGCGAGCGGGAACACCTCGGTGTGCACGAAGCCCGCGCGCACGCTGGCCTGCTCGGCCGCAGATCCGGGGACGTCGGCGGCCTGCGCGGCGAAGTCGGCGTCGCTGGCGAGGGCGCGGTCGGCGATCAGCAACAGCGCGCCGATCGAGACGGCGATGACAGTGCCCTGGATGAACAGCGTGGGGCCGTCGACGGAGATGGCGCCCTCGGCCGTGATGTTGCGGATCGACGTGTTGGAGACGACCGCGACCATCGCCGCGACCAGACCGCCAAGCGCGAGCACGGTCTGCGTGATGCCGCGCTTGCCTCGCGGCACGAACGCCTCGACAAGCACGCCGAGTGTGGCGACCCCGCCGACTATGAGCATCGGCAGCAGCGCGCGATAGTCGAGGTGCGGCGTCGGGAAGCTCGTCGTGGGGTCAGCAGCGCCGGGCAACAACGCCGCGGCGACATGCGCGATCGCCGGGCTCACGACGCTCCTCCATTAGTTGCAGTCTGGACGACGGGGGGTGGGTCGCTGTTGCCCGTGTGTTGCAATGTCGCGCCCACCGCTGGGTTGATGACGTCGAGGACGGGCCGCGGGTAGAAGCCGAGGAACACGATAACGGCCACCATCGGCGCGATGACGAGCTTTTCACGCAGTGACAAGTCTTTTGCGCCTTCGACGGCGGGTGCGACTGGGCCGGTCATGGTGCGCTGGTACATCCACAGCATGTAGACCGACGCCAAAATGATGCCGATCGTGGCGATGCCGGCGGCGACCTTGTAGCGGGTGAAAGTGCCGACGAGCACAAGGAACTCGCTGACGAAGGTGTTGAGACCCGGTAGCGAAAGGCCCGACATGCAGGCCACCAGGAAGGTGCCAGCGAGGATCGGCGTGACCTTCTGCATGCCACCAAAGTCGCTCACACCGCGCGAGCGGCGGCGGTGAATCATGAAACCGATGATGAGGAGCAGCGCGCCGGTGGAGAACGCGTGGTTGACCATGTAAAGCGTCGCGCCCGACTGCCCCTGGCTGGTGAAGGCGAAGACGCCCAGCGTGATGAGGCCGAAGTGCGACACCGACACGTACGCGATGAGGCGCAGCAAGTCTTTTTGGCCGATGGCTTGCAGCGCACCGTAAATCACCGCGACGACCGCGAGCACCAACACAACCGGCGTGAACCAATGCGAGGCGCCGGGGAAAATGCCGAGGCAGTAACGCAAAAACCCGAAGGTGCCAACCTTGTCGAGGACGCCGACGAGCAGCACCGTGCCGCCCACCGGTGACTCTGCGGCGGCGTCGGGCAGCCAGGTGTGGAATGGCCACAGCGGCGCCTTCACCGCAAAGGCGAAGAAGAAGCCGAGGAACAACCAGCGCGCGTCGTTCACCGGTAAGTCGACGTTTTGCAAGGTCGAGTACAAGAACGCGTCCTTGCCGCCTGGGCCGACCGCGTACAGCGCGATCACGGCAGCCAGCATCAGCAAGCCGCTGAACAGGCTGTACAGCAAGAACTTCATCGACGCGTACGACGACCGGGAGGTGCCATGGGAGCCGATGATGAAGTACATCGGCACCAACATCGCCTCGAACAGCGCGTAGAACAAGAAAAGGTCGGTCGAGACGAACACGCCGATGAGCAGGGTCTCCATCGACACCATCAACGCGAGGTAGGACTTCGCGCTAAACCTGGTGCTCTCGCACTCGTGCCACGAAGCCAGCACGACGACAGGCCACAAGACGACAGTCATCAGCAGCAGCACCAACGCGATGCCGTCGACGCCGAGCGCGTAGTGCACGCCGAACGACGAGATCCAGCTCACTTGCTCGGTGAACTGAAAGCGGTCGCCCTTCGGCGCGAACTGCACCGCCATCGCGATGGCGAGCGCAAGTGTGACAAGCGTGGTGCCTAGCGCGACCTGCTTCGCGAGCTTGGTGCGCGCGCTGGGCAACCCGGCGAGGACGATCGACCCCGCGAGAGGGACGGCACCGATGACGGTGAGCCAGGGGAAACTCATCGCGATATCAGCCCCTCACCAGCAGCAGAGCGGCGACCAACACGACGGCGCCGCCGAACATCGACAGGGCGTACGACCTCACAAAACCTGTCTGCACCCGCCGGAAGCGACTCGATGTGCCGCCGATAAACGCCGCGAAGCCGTTGACGAAGCCATCAATTCCCCGATAGTCGAAGAACACGAGCAACCGGGTGAGGTACTGGCCAGGTCGCATGAACACCGACTCGTTGAACGCGTCGCCGAGCAAGTCGTGCCGAGCGGCGACGACGAGCGGACCCGCGACAGGCGCGACCGCCGGCACGCGACGTCGTCCGTACTGCAGGTACGCGACGCCGATACCCGCCAGCATCACGACGAACGTCAAGATGCCCACGAGACCGATGGGCTTGAACGCGGTGTCTTCGGCCTTGCCGACGACCGGAGCGAGGAAGTCGGCGAACCGGCTGCCCAGCACGAGCAGGTAGCCCAACCCGACCGATCCGATGGCGAGAATCACCATCGGCCACTTCATGACCTCGGGCGACTCGTGCGGATGGGCGTCCTCCGCCCAACGCTTCTCACCGAAGAACGTCATCAACATGACACGGGTCATGTAGTACGCGGTGAGGACGACGCCAACGAGCGCCGCGGAGCCGAGGAGGTAACCCGAGGTGCCGCCCTTGTGGTACGCCGCCTCGATGATGGCGTCCTTGGTGAACCACCCGGACAGTCCTGGAAACCCGATGATGGCGAGGTACCCGAGGCCGAAGGTGGCGAACGTCCAGGGCATGTACTTGCCGAGCCCGCCAAAGCGCCGCATGTCGACCTCGTCGTTCATGCCGTGCATGACCGAGCCCGCCCCGAGGAAGAGTCCGGCCTTAAAGAAGCCGTGGGTCAGCAGGTGCGCGATGCCGAACGCGTAACCGGCCGGGCCGAGCCCGACGGCCAGCATCATGTATCCGATCTGGCTCATGGTGGAGGCGGCCAGCGCCTTCTTGATGTCGTCCTTGGCGCAGCCGATGATCGCGCCAAACAACAATGTCACGGCGCCAACGACGGTCACAGCGAGCCGCGCCGTCGGCGTGACGTTGAAGATGGGCGCCGAGCGCGCGACCAGGTAGACGCCGGCGGTGACCATCGTCGCGGCGTGGATGAGCGCGGAGACCGGCGTCGGGCCTTCCATCGCGTCGCCGAGCCATGACTGCAGCGGCACCTGCGCGGACTTCGCGCACGCGCCGAGCAGCAACAGCAGGCCGATCGCGGTCATTGTCGCGTGGTCGGCGCTACCTGCGGCGCCGAAGACGTTGGTGAAGGTGAAGCTGCCGAACGTCGCGAACATCAGCATGACGGCGAGCGACAGGCCGAAGTCGCCCACCCTGTTGACGACGAACGCCTTTGTCGCGGCTGTTCGCGCCGACGGCTTGTGGTACCAGAAACCGATGAGCAGGTACGACGCCAGACCCACACCTTCCCACCCGACGTAGAGCGCCAGGTAGTTGTCGGCCAACACGAGCAGCAGCATCGCCGACACGAAAAGGTTCATGTACGCGAAGAACCGTCGCCGTCCGGGGTCGTGCGCCATGTAGCCGACGGAATAGACGTGAATCAGTGAACCGACCCCGGTGATGAGCAGCACGAACGAAATCGACAACGGGTCGATCTGGAAGTTGGCCGGCGCCTTGAAGTTTCCGACGAACGTCCAGCTGAACAGGTGGTTGTCGAAGCTTCGCTCGGACGCCGGCTTGCCGATCAACTGCGCGAACAAAATCAGGCCCAGCACGAACGACGCCACCGGCGCCGCGACACCGAGCAGGTGGCCCCAGCTGTTCGTGCGTCGCCCTCCGAGCAACAACACGGTCGCGCTGGTGAGCGGGATGACCACAAGCAACCAGGTGAACGAGAAGGCCCCGGTGGTGTGCATGGTCGGGGTGAGTGTTGCGGCGGCGTGAAGCGCGGCGTGGGTCACGACCGGCCACCGTCACGGGTGCTGCGCGCGCGAGTCACTGCTGGCTGCCTTTCCGGAGTCATCAGTACTTCAGCAAGTTCGCGTCGTCGACCGAGGCCGATCGGCGGGTGCGGAACACGGACACGATGATGGCAAGCCCGACCACGACCTCCGCCGCGGCCACCACCATGACGAAAAAGGCCATCACCTGGCCGTCGAGCGTGCCATTGATGCGCGAGAAGGTGACCAACGCCAGGTTGGTGGCGTTGAGCATCAACTCGATGCACATGAAGACCACGATGGCGTTGCGGCGGAGCAGCACGCCGAGGGTGCCGATCGTGAAGAGGATCGCGGAGAGGTACAGGTAAAAGGTCGGGCTCATTCGCTTTGTCCCTTCCCTGAGGCCGGGTGGTGCGCGGCGGCCGACGAGCCGAGCTCCGCGGGCCGTGGCGCGCGACCGTGCTTTTGGCTGACCAACTCGACCGACAGCGAAACGCTGAGCGGCGACGGCGAGCCATCGGGCAGCAGCGCCGGCGTGTCGACGGCGTTGTGCCGCGCGTACACACCCGGGCCGGGTAGCGGCGCCGGATGCGTGCCGAATTTGAATCGCTGTTGCATGAGCTCGCGTTGGGTCAGTTTTGGCGTGTGCCGCTGTCGGTGCGCGAGCACCATTGCGCCGAGCGCCGCTGTTATGAGCAGCGCGGACGTCGCTTCGAAAGCGAACACGTAGCGGTCGAACAGCAGCTTGGCGATCTGATAGACGTTGCCGCCGGCGTTCTCAACTCCGCGGGCGGGCTGGTCATCGGCGAAGTTCACGGCGTGCAACCCCTTGCTGCCGTGGATGCCCGCGTTGACGATGCCGGTGAACAGCAGCAGCAAAAAGCCGATCGCGGCGACCACGCCGGCGAAACGTTGACCGCGCAGCGTCTCGACGAGGCTGTCTTTAGTGTCGACGCCGACCAGCATCAACACGAACAAGAAAAGCATCATCACCGCGCCGGTGTAGACGATCACCTGCACGAAGGCGAGGAACGGCGCGTCTTGGGCGGCATAGAACACGGCGAGGATCAGCATCACGCCGCCGAGCATCAATGCGGCATGCACCGTGTGTCGGGAAAACACCATGCCCAGCGCGAAGATGACCGCGATCGGCGCGAGGATCCAGAACACCGCGGTCTCAGGACCGCTGGCGTTCAGGCCTGACGCGAGGATGGCAGTCGGCATCAGCGGTCGACTCCCTCTGCCTTGTCTTGGACGTCGGAGTGCGCCTGCCCTTGCCGCAGAACGCTCGTGGCGAGGCTGCCATCTTCGACGTCGCCGCTCATCACGTGCGCGGCCGGAGTGCCACGGTAGTAGTCCTTCGGACCACCCAGCCGCATCGGGTGCGGCGGCAGCTCCATGCCCGGCGCGAGCGGCGCGAGCAGCTGTTCCTTGGTGAAGATGAGGTCGGCCCTGTTGTCGTCGGCAAGCTCGTATTCGTTGCTCATCGTGAGCGCCCGAGTGGGACACGCCTCGATGCACAACCCGCACAAGATGCAGCGCAGGTAGTTGATCTGGTAGACGCGGCCGTACCGCTCACCTGGCGAGTAGCGCTCCTCGTCGGTGTTGTCGGCGCCCTCGACGTAGATGGCGTCGGCGGGGCAGGCCCATGCGCACAGCTCGCAGCCGACGCACTTCTCCAAGCCGTCTGGGTGCCGATTGAGCACGTGACGACCGTGGAAGCGCGGCATTGTCGGCTTCTTCACGTCGGGGTACAGCTCGGTGTTGACCGGCTTGAACATAGTGCCGAACGTGACGCCGAATCCGCGCAAAGACGGGGGCAGGAAGTTAGTCACGAGCGGCCTCCATCGGGCTCATCGGTCTCGCCACCGTTGACGTCGTCGAGGTCGTCGAGGTCGTCGATGTCGTCGATGTCGTCGTCGCTGATTGTGTCGCTGGTGAAGTCGCCCGAGAAATCGCGCGGCAGCGAGCCGGTGATCTCATGCCCGGACGTCGCGACGCCGACCGGCACCGGACGTTGAGTCGGAAGCTGCTGCCCGGGCATCGGCGGGATCGGGAAACCGCCGGCGAACGGGTCGAACGGCCGCTCGGCCGCCTCCTCAGCGTCGATCTCCGCCAGCCTCCGGTTGCGTTCCTGCAATGCTTCAGCCATGTAGGCCGCGATAAGCACGAGGGCGACGGCTATGCCGACCACCACGAACGTGCCGGTGCGCGACGTCATCTTCAGCGCGGCCTCAATGACGATCCAGATCAGGTTGACCGGGATCAGCACCTTCCAGCCGAACTTCATGAACTGGTCGTACCGGAACCGCGGCAGCGTTCCGCGCAGCCAGATAAAGACGAACAACACGATGCCGATCTTGATGACGAACCACAGCAGCGGCCACCAGCCTGTGTTGGCCGAAGCCCACAACGAAATCGGCCATGGCGCCCGCCAACCGCCGAGGAACAGCGTGGTCATCAGCGCGGAGACGGTGACCATGTTGATGTACTCGGCGAGGAAGAACAGGGCGAACTTCAGTGATGAGTACTCGGTGTGAAAGCCACCGACAAGCTCGGTCTCGCCCTCGGGCAAGTCGAACGGCGCCCGGTTGGTCTCTCCGACCATCGCGATCGCGTAAATGATGAACGACGGCAGCGCTTCTAACAGGATCCACCTGTGCGCCTGCGCGTCGACGATGCCGGACGTCGAAAGCGTTCCGGTGTACAAGAACACGCCGACGAACGACAGGCCCATCGCTATTTCGTAGCTGACCATCTGCGCGGCGGACCGAACGCCACCGAGCAGCGGATACGTCGAGCCACTCGACCAACCGCCAAGCACGATGCCGTAGATGCCCATCGAGCTCATCGCGAGGATGAACAGCACCGCCACCGACAAGTCGGTGAGTTGCAAGTTCGTGTGCCGGCCGGCGATCGAGACGGTCGGGCCGAACGGGATCATCGCGAACGCCATGAAGGCGGGAATCGCGGACAGGATCGGCGCGAGGATGAACACCGCCTTGTCGGCCGCGCTCGGAATGATGTCTTCCTTCAACGCGAGCTTGATGCCGTCGAAAAGGCTCTGCAGCAAGCCTTGCGGGCCAACCCGGTTCGGGCCGATGCGCTGCTGCATGCGCGCGACCACCCGGCGCTCGGCCCAAATCATCAGCAACGTGGTGACGACCAGGAACGCGAACACCACGACGGTCTTCACGATGATGAGCCACCACAGGTCGCGCGCTGCTTGCGGACCGAAGTTTTGCGCGGCCGTGAGCTGCGCGACCATCACGTGTGCGCCGGTCAACCGACACCTCCAGCAACAGCGATGCGGACGACGGCGCCAGCGGCCGCGCCGAGCGTGCGATTGACCTCGCTGCCCGTCGACCGGGTCGGGACCCACACGACGTCATCGACCATGTCGAGGACGTAGACAGGCAGCGTGATGGTGCCGCGCTCGGTGCTGATCGCGACCCGCTCTCCGTCAGCGACACCAATCGCGCGAGCGGTGGCCGGCGACAGATGCGCGCGCACCGGCTTCGCGGTCGCGGCGAGGAACGGGGTGCCGTCTTGCAGGCTGCCTGCGTCGAGCAGCTCATGCCAACTGGCCAGCACGACCGACCCCTCAGCTGCCCGCGCTGTGACCACCGCGGCCGGCGCGACTGTCGGAGCCAGGGCGGAACCCTTGTAGCCGCTTGAGAAAGCGGCGAGTTCGGCGCGCGCGGTGCGCAAGTCGGGCAGTCCTAGGTGGACGTCCATCTCGTCGGCGATCGCGTTGAGCACCTGGTAGTCGGTGAGCTGACCGGTGTCGCGCAACGACGCGTCGAACGGTCGGGAACGTCCTTCCCAGTCAAGGAAAGTGCCGGCCTTCTCGATCGCTGCGGCGACCGGGAAAACGACATCGGCGTATCGGGTGACCGCACTGGGACGGATCTCAAGACTCACGACGAATGGCGCCGCCTGCAACGCGGCGAGCGCCGCCTCGGGGTCGGGCAGGTCGTCAGGATCGACGGCGCCGACGACAAGCGCGGCCAGTTCGCCGGCGGTGGCCGCCGCGATGATGCCGGCGGTGTCGCGGCCGGGATTGCTGGCGATGGTGGTGGCCCAGCGCAGCGCAACCGGGGCGGCTGATTCGGCGTCGCCCACCAACCGACCGCCGGGCAACAGGCTTGGCGCGGCGCCCGCTTCGATCGCCCCGCGCTCTCCTGCGCGCCGCGGCACCCAGGCGAGCTTCGCTCCGGTCGCGTCGGCCAGCGCGGCCGCGGCTGACAGCGCGCCAGGGACACCCGCCAGCCGCTCGCCGACCATGATGACCGTGCCCGGCTTGGCGAGCGCGTCAACGACAGCAGCGAAGTTGGCGCGGTACGCCTCGTTGTCGGCGCCGGCCGGCACGCTGCCAGCGTCGTCCAGCTTGTTGCTCTTCAATGCAATCAGCAACCTGGCCTCGGCGCCGGGGACAGCGGCGAGCAATCGGCCGCTGAGCTTGGCCAGCCCGTGGGTGGCGAGTGGTGCGATGGAGAACACGTTGGTGCGCTTCTTGGTCGCGCCCTTGCGCAACCGCAAGAAGACGATGGGCGACTCTTCCTCAGGCTCGAAACCGACGAGCAGCACGGCGGGCGCTGTCTCGAGGTCTGCGTAGGTGACGTCGAGGAACCGGCCCGCGACGTGCGACGCGAGGAAGTCGAGTTCTTCAGCGGAGTGCACGCGAGCGCGAAAGTCGACGTCGTTGGTGCCGAGCGCCACCCGCGCGAATTTCGCGTACCCGTAAGCATCTTCGGTGGTGACGCGACCGCCGACGAGCACGCCAGCCCTGCCGCGCGCTTCGGCCAAACCGGCCGCCGCCGCGCGTAACGCCTCGGGCCACGACACAGGCGCCAGCTCGCCGTTCTGGCGAACCAACGGAGTGTCAAGACGGTCGGCCGCGAACGCGTAGTTGAACGCCCAGCGGCCCTTGTCGCAGTTCCACTCTTCGTTGACCTGTGGGTCGACACCGGCGAGTCGGCGCAACATTTTGTCTCGCCGGTGGTCGTTGCGCTGCTGACAACCGGACGCGCAGTGCTCGCAGATGCTCGGCGATGACACCAGGTCGAACGGACGCGAACGGAACCGGTATTGCGAGCCGGTGAGCGCGCCGACCGGGCAAATCTGAATCGTGTTACCGGAGAAGTACGAGTTGAATGGCTGGTCTTCGAAGGTCGCGACTTGCTCGAGAGCTGAGCGCTCGAGCATTTCGATGAACGGGTCGCCTGCGATCTGCTGCGCGAATCGGGTGCAACGGGTGCACAAAACACAGCGCTCGCGGTCGAGCAACACCTGCGCGGAAATCGCGATCGGCTTCGGATACGTGCGCTTCACATCGTGAAAACGCGACTCGGAGTACCCGTTGGTCATGGTCTGGTTCTGCAGGGGGCACTCACCGCCCTTGTCGCAGATCGGGCAGTCGAGCGGGTGGTTGATGAGCAGCAGTTCGATGATGCCGTTCTGCGCTTTTTCGGCGACCGGGGAGGTGATCTGCGTCTTGACCACCATGCCGTCTGTGACCGTTGTGGTGCACGACGCCATCGGCTTGCGCTGACCCTCGATCTCGACTAGGCATTGCCGGCACGCGCCGACCGGGTCAAGCAGCGGGTGCTCGCAGAATCGCGGGATCTGAATCCCGAGCAGCTCGGCCGCCCGAATCACCAGCGTGCCCTTGGGCACGGAGACCTCGAACCCGTCGACGGTCAGGGTGACCAGGTCGGACGGCGGCGCGGGCGGTTGGCCTGCGGGCGGGTTGGCAGTGACGGTCATGAGCCGGCCTCCGACGTGAGCATCGCAGCGCCGCAGGCGCGAGGAGCGCAGCGGCGGGGGTCGGCGGGGAGTACGGTCATCAGGCGCTCGCTCCAGCGAAAACGGTGGAGGCGACCGGGTCGAACGGGCAGCCGCCTTGCTCGAAGTGCGCGACGTACTCGTCGCGGAAGAACTGGATAGACGACGTCACCGGGCTAGTGGCGCCGTCGCCGAGGGCGCAGAACGCGCGGCCCAAGATGTTGTCCGAGAGGTCGAGCAATGTCTCGATGTCTTCCTCGGTGGCCGTGCCGTTTTCGAGTCGTTCGTAGATCTGCACGTACCAGAACGTGCCTTCGCGGCAAGGCGTGCATTTGCCGCACGACTCGTGTGCGTAGAACTCGCTCCAACGCTTGACCGCGCGCACGACGCATGTCGTTTCGTCGAAAAGCTGAAGCGCAGTGGTTCCGAGCATGGAGCCGTGCTGTGGCGGCCCCTCAAAGTCCAACGGGACGTCGAGGTGCTCGGCGGTGAACAGCGGCGTCGACGATCCTCCCGGCGTCCAGAACTTGAGTTCGTGGCCTTCGCGCATGCCGCCTGTCGCGTCGAGCAATTCGCGAAGTGTGATGCCGAGCGGCGCCTCGTACTGGCCGGGCCGCGCGACGTGCCCCGACAACGAGAATATTTTGAACCCGGGCGATTTCTCAGTGCCCATCGAGCGGAACCACTGGGCGCCACCACGCACGATCGCCGGTACCGACGAGATCGTCTCAACGTTGTTGATGACGGTCGGGCAGGCGTACAAACCTTCGACAGCAGGGAACGGCGGCCGCAATCGCGGCTGCCCGCGGAATCCCTCTAGCGATTCGAGCAACGCGGTCTCTTCACCGCAGATGTAAGCGCCGGCGCCGATGTGCACGGTGAGCTCGAGGTCGAAGCTTTTACCGAGGATGTTGCGGCCAACGTAGCCCGCTGCGCGTGCCTCTGCGACCGCGTTGAGCAGCCGCCGGATCACGTGCAGCACCTCACCGCGCACGTAGATGAACGCGTGGTTCGCGCGGATCGCGTACGCCGCGATGATGACGCCCTCGATCAGCGTGTGTGGGCTGGCCATCATCATCGGGATGTCTTTGCAGGTGCCGGGCTCGCTCTCGTCGGCGTTGACGACGAGGTAGTGCGGCTTGCCGTCACCTTGCGGGATGAAGCCCCACTTCATGCCGGTGGGGAATCCCGCGCCACCTCGGCCGCGCAGGCCGGAGTCCTTCACCAGTTGGATGAGCGCGTCAGGCTCCATGTCGAGCGCCTGGCGCAACGCCTGGTAGCCGTCGGCCCGCTCGTAAGCGCCAAGGGTCCACGACTGGTCGAGGCCCCATTGCGCCGTGAGCACCGGCGTGAGGTTGAAGCTCATCGGCCGTCCTCCTGCCGCATCGCCGGCGCGCTTTCATTCCGCTCGCGGGCGAGTTCGAGCCCGGTCAGCGAGGCTGGACCAGCAGACGGCCCGGCGTTCACGGCGCCATCGGCGAAACCGGCAAGCACCTTCGATGTCTCCATGTGGGTGCGGAGCGGGGCGCCACGCGTCGGAGCCGGCGGATCGCCGGCGCGGAGCCGGTCGACGAGTTCCTTTGCCGACTCGACCGTCTGGTTGTCGAAGAACTCCCAGTTGACCATCACGACCGGCGCGTAGTCGCACGCGGCGTTGCATTCGATGTGCTCCAACGTGACCTTACCGTCGGGCGTGGTGCCGTTGTTGCCGACGCCGAGGTGCTCCTTCAGCGACTCGAAAATCGCGTCGCCGCCGAGGATCGCGCACAAGGTGTTGGTGCACACGCCGACCGCGTAGTCGCCGCACGGCCGCCGCTTGTACATCGTGTAGAACGTGCTCACCGCCGACACCTCGGCGGTGGTGAGGTTGAGCATCTCGGCGACCAGCTTGATGCCGTCGGGAGAGACGTAACCCTGCTCGGCCTGCACGAGATAGAGCAGCGGCATCAGCGCCGAGCGCGACCGCGGATAACGGGCGATCACGTGCGCGCCGAGCTCACGCACCCGCTGCCTCGCGTCGTCCGACAACGGGTCGCTCGCCACCGCTGCCGGGCCGAGCCGTGGGTCGAGCGTGACCATCGGCAAAGCGTCGGATGACATCGGTTGCTGCGGCACCGAGGTTCCTTCACTGCTCATCGGTCGCACCCGCCCATGACCGGGTCGAGGCTCGCGACCGCTGCGATGACGTCGGCTATGAAGCTGCCTTCGCAGATGGCGGCGACCGCCTGGAGGTTGACAAACGACGGCTCGCGAAGGTGCACACGGTATGGCTTCGTGCCGCCGTCGCTGACGAGGTGGACGCCGAGTTCGCCGCGCGGTGACTCGACTGGCACGTAGACCTGGCCGGGCGGCACGTGGAAACCCTCGGTCACCAGCTTGAAGTGGTGGATCAGCGCTTCCATCGACGTCGCCATGATGTGCCGGATGTGGTCAAGGGAGTTGCCCAGGCCGTCGGCGCCGAGCGCGAGTTGCGCGGGCCAGGCGACCTTCTTGTCTTCGACCATCACCGGGCCCGGACGGAGCCGATCGAGGCACTGCTCGATGATCTTCAGCGACTCGCGCATCTCGTCCATGCGCACGAGGTAGCGCGCGAAGCAGTCGCCGTCGGGGTGCGTCGGGACGTCGAAGTCGTAGGTCTCATATCCCAGGTATGGCTGGGTTTTGCGAAGGTCCCACGGGTAGCCGGCGGACCGCATGATCGGACCGGTGGTGCCCAGCGCGACCGCGCCGGTCAGATCGAGATAGCCGACGCCCTTCAACCGCTTAATCCAAATCGGCTGACCGGTGAGCAGGTTGTGATACTCGTCGATCCGCTTCGGCATGATCTGCAAGAACTCGCGAATCTTCTCGACCGCGCCCGGCGGCAGGTCTTGAATGACACCACCAGGGCGCACGTATTCGTGGTTCATGCGCAGACCCGTGATCATCTCGAAAATGTCGAGGATCTGCTCGCGCTCACGAAAGCCGTACAGCATGGCTGACAGCGCGCCGACCTCCATGCCACCGGTCGCAAGCCAGACCAGGTGGGACGCGATGCGGTTGAGCTCCATCATCAGCACCCGGATGACCTTCGCCCGCTCCGGCACCTCGTCGGTGATGCCGAGCAGCTTCTCCACCGCCATCGAATACGCGGTCTCAGTGAAGAACGGTGAGAGGTAGTCGGCCCGGGTCAAGAACGTGACCGCCTGCGTGTACGTGCGGTATTCGCAGTTCTTTTCGATGCCGGTGTGCAGATAGCCCATGACCACCCGGGCCTGGGTGACCGTCTCGCCTTCGAGCTCGAGCACCAGCCGAAGCACGCCATGCGTCGACGGGTGCTGCGGGCCCATGTTGACGACGATTCGCTCCGCGTGCTGCTCCGCGGCGTCGGTGGCGATCTCGTCCCAGTCGCCGCCGCTGACCGTGTACACGCGGGCGCCGTCGTCCTGCGTGCCCGCGTACGGATCCGTAACAGTGTCAGGCATGTGCACCCGCTTGCTCCTGCGCGCGCGGAAAAGCGCCGCGCGCTCCGTCGCTACGCATATTGCCTCCGCTCATCGGGCGGCGGCACACTCGCGCCCTTGTACTCCACAGGCACGCCACCGAGCGGGTAATCCTTGCGCTGCGGGTGGCCGGGCCAGTCGTCCGGCATCATGATCCGGGTCAACGCCGGATGCCCGTCGAAAATGACGCCGAACAAGTCCCAGGTCTCGCGCTCGTGAAAGTCCGCGGTCGGCCACACCCTGGTAACCGACGGAATGTGCGGGTCGGCGACCGGCGCGGCGACCTCAAGACGAACCCGTCGGTTGTGCGTCATCGACGTCAAGTCGTAAACGACGTGCAGCTCGCGGCCGGCGTCCATCGGATAGTGGACGCCAGACAACGACGACAGCAACTCAAACCGAAGCTCCGGATCGTCGCGCATTTGCTGCGCCAGGCCGGCCAGGTGCTCACGACGCACGTGCAGCGTGAGCTCGCCGCGGTCAACCACCGTGCGCTCGATCGCCGCCGACGTGTCGGCGTACGCGCGCCCGAGGGAATCGGCGACTTGGTCGAAGTAACCGCCATACGGCCGGGGTGACGACGGAAGCCCGGTCGCCCCGCTAACCGGCAAGTTTCCGGTCGCCTCCCCCGTCTCGGCGCGCGGGCCAGACGGCTGCGGCGCGCCCGACGGCTGCCCCACAGGTTGATCGCTCACCGAAGCAGACCCTTCATCTGGTGCGTGGGGATCGCCTCGATGGCCTCAGCCTCGACGTCAGCAGCGTGCCGGCGCGCCTGCGACCCGAGCTTGGTGGTCTTGATCTTCTCGTGCAGTTCAAGGATCGCGTGCATCAACATTTCCGGCCGCGGTGGACAGCCAGGCAGGTACATGTCAACCGGGACGACGTGGTCGACGCCCTGCACGATCGCGTAGTTGTTGAACATCCCGCCGGACGACGCGCACACGCCCATCGCCAGCACCCACTTGGGCTCGGGCATCTGGTCGTAGATCTGCCGCAGCACCGGCGCCATCTTCTGCGACACCCGGCCGGCGACGATCATCAGGTCGGCCTGCCGCGGCGAGGCGCGGAAAACCTCCATGCCGAAGCGCGCGAGGTCGTACCGGCCCGCGCCCGTCGCCATCATCTCGATCGCGCAGCAGGCCAGACCGAACGTCGCGGGCCACAGCGAGCCGGCCCGCACTTGCCCGGCCAGCTTTTCGACCGTGGTCAGCAGGAAGCCGCTGGGCAGCTTCTCTTCGATGCCCATGTCAGGTTCTCAATCCCATTCCAGTCCGCCGCGACGCCAGACGTACACGTACGCGATGAACACGGTCACGATGAACAGCACCATCTCGACGAAGAGAAAGACCGTCGCGCCACCCTTCTGGGCAAACGCGACCGCCCAGGGGTACAAGAAGATGATCTCGATGTCGAAGACGATGAACAGCATCGCCGTCAGGTAGTACTTCACCGGGAACCGGCCGCCGCCGATCGGCTGCGGGGTCGGCTCGATGCCGCACTCGTAGGCGTCGTACTTCGCCCGGTTGTACCGCCGCGGGCCACTCAGCCGACCGGCGATGATCGAGAAGACCGCGAAGCCGCCAGCGAGTAAGAAAAGCGCGAGGACCGGAACGTAGCTGAAGACCATCGCCACTCCTCGCGTTCGAAGCGTCGTTTTCGGCGGTTCAGGTAGACCCCAAACCGCTGTGCAGTCTAGGCGGGCGGATCAGCGGCCCCCTCGATGGGGTCAGGCCGCAGGCGCGAGCCGACTGAAGGCGTTGATGATCCGGTCCATCGCGTCACCGCCGTGCGGGTCGGTGAGGTTGGCCAGCAGCTTCAGCGTGAATCGCATCAACATCGGGTGGGACAGGCCGCGTTTGGTGAGCGTGCGCATGACACCCGGCTTGCCGATCAGGGTCACGAACACCCGGCCGAGCGTGTAGTAGCCGCCGTAGCGGTCGTTCAGCACCCGCGGGTACCCGCGCAACGCGACCTCGCGTGCCTGCCCGGCCGGACGCGCCAGCGCCTGGGCGATCACCTCGGCGGCCAACTCGCCGGACTCCATCGCGTACGCGATGCCCTCCCCGTTGCACGGGTTGACCATGCCCGCGGCGTCGCCCACTAGCAAGACGCCGCGGTCGTAGTGGGGCTTGCGGTTGAAGCCCATCGGCAACGCCGCACCGCGAATCTGGCCGCGGGCGTGCTCCTCGTCGAATCCCCACTCGCTCGGCATCTGCGCCACCCAGCGCTTGAGCAACGTGCGGTAATCGACGTTGCGGAACGACGCCGAGGTGTTCAAGATGCCGACGCCGACGTTGCTGGTGCCGTCGCCCATCCCGAACACCCAGCCGTAACCGGGTAGCAGCCGGTCTTGCCCATCGACTCGATCCCACAGCTCGAGCCACGACTCAAGCCAGTCATCGTCATGCCGCGGCGACTCGTAGTACCGGCGGTAGGCCACCCCCATCGGCCGGTTCTCACGGCGATGCAGGCCGAGCGCCAGCGACAGCCGGCTGGAGTTGCCGTCGGCCGCCACGATGACCGGGGCCTTGAACACGATGTCGCGCTCAGCGCCGATGGGCCGCGCGGTCACGCCGACCACCCGCCCGGACCGATCGTCGGTGATCGGCGCGACCGCGGGGGTCTGCTCGTGCAGCGACACACCGAGTTTTTGCGCTCGCCGGGCAAGCATCTGGTCGAAGTCGAGCCGGGTGCGCACCAACCCGTAGTCGGGGAAACTCGCGAGCTCCGGCCAGGGCAGCTCAAGCCGCATCCCGCCGCCGAGGATTCGCAGCCCGTGATTGCGCAACCAGCCGCCCTCGGCGGTGGTGTCGATGCCCAGCTTGACCAGCTGCTTGACCGCGCGCGGGGTGAGGCCGTCGCCGCACACCTTCTCGCGGGGAAACGCACTCTTCTCCAGCAGGACGACGTCGAGCCCGGCCTGTGCGAGATGGGCGGCCGTGGCGGATCCGCCTGGCCCCGCGCCCACCACCACGACGTCCGCCTCTGTCACCGGCAGCCCGCGCACGGACGACGCCGAACGCACCGGAGCAGCTCCCCCGGACGTTTCTTGGCTCACCGATTCACCGCCTACGAGACGCGTCATGAAGGGTCGAAGTCTATGCGGTGTCAAACGGGCCGGGTCGCGCGGTGCAGCGCGACGATCCCGCCGGTGAGATTGCGCCATGCCACCCTTTCCCACCCCGCCGCGGAGATCAAATCCGCGAGTTCGGCCTGCCGCGGCCAGGCCCGGATCGACTCGGCCAAATACACGTAAGAGTCCGGGTTTGAGCTGACCCGACTCACGACCTGCGGCACCACAGCCAGGTAGCGGTCGTACACGGCGCGAAACGGTGACCAGGTCGGCGAGCTGAACTCACACACCACGAGCCGGCCGCCCGCCTTGGTCACCCGGCCAAACTCGGCGAGCGCCGCGCCGGTGTCGTGCACGTTTCGCAGGCCGAACGAGATGGTTACTGCGTCGAACACCTCGTCGGCGAACGGCAACCGGAGCGCGTCACCAGCCACAAACCGAACGCCGCCGACCGCCGCCCCACCACGTTGTTTGGCGCCCTGCCGCAACATGCCGAGTGAGAAGTCGCAGGCGACGCACGTCGCGTCGTCCAACACAAACGAGGCGGACGACGTGCCCGTGCCGGCCGCGACGTCGAGCACCCGCTCGCCGGACCTCGCGTTGACGGCGCGGGCGACCGCCTTTCGCCATGCGCGGTCCTGGCCAAGGGAGAGCAGGTCGTTGACCAGGTCGTAGCGCGCGGCGACGCCATCGAACATGGCGGCGACCTCAGCAGGCTGCTTTTGCAGGTCAGCTCGGGTCACGCGGGCCAGCTCGCGCTTTCGCCGATGCCGGTCAGCCGAGCCTTCATCGCGTCGTCGCAGAGGGCGCCGACAACACCCGCGTCGTACAGGGCTTTGGGGCTGACGCCCAGCTCGAGGGCGATCTCGTGCTCGCGGCCGAGGTCGGTGTTGAACATCGCCGGATCGTCGGTGTTAAGCGTGCAAAGCAAGCCGGCTTCGATCAGGCGCGGCAGCGGGTGTTGCGTCTGGTCAGGGACGGCCCTCGTCCGCAGGTTGGACGTCGGGCACACGTCGAGCACGATCTGCCTGGCGACCAGCTCTTTGATCAGCGCCGCGTCGTTGATTGCCGAGATGCCGTGGCGGACCCGGTCCGCGCCAAGCGCTTCGATGGTCTCGCGGATCGACTCAGGCCCGCACACCTCGCCGGCATGCGGAACTGCGCCGAGACCGCCATCGCGCGCGATCGCGAACGCCTTGGCATACGGCACGGGAGACATGTCTTTCTCCGGGCCGCCGATGCCGAAGCCGACGACGCCGCGGTCGCGATACTTGACGCAGCGACGGGCCAACTCTTCCACCGCGTCGACCTCAGCCCCGCGATAGGCGTCAGGAGTGAATCGGACGACGACGCCGTGCTCCTCCTGGGCTTGCTGCGCGCCATCGCAATAGCCCTCGAAGATGTCCTCCCAGCGAACGCCGCGCATGACCCGCTCGATCGGCGAAAAGATGGCTTCGAGGTAAACCGCGCCATGACGAGCCGCCTCGGCCGCGTAGTCGACGGTGATCTGTCGAAAGTCGTCGACCGTGCGCATCACGTTGGTGGTGAGGATCCAGACCTCGATGAAGTGCGCGAAATCGGTGAACTCGTACAGCTCGCTGATGCCTTCGACTGTGTCGGCGGGCAGCGGAAGGTCGTTGCGGCTGGCGAGGTCGAGCAAGGTGCGAGGGCGAACCGCGCCTTCGAGGTGCACGTGCAGCTCGATCTTCGGGTAACTCACCCGTTCATCCTGCCAGCCCAGCCGCCTTCGTTCGACCGGCGTGCACTTCAGGGGTTCTAAGCCCGCAACTGCACGCCGATCGGATGAATCCGCGTCCACAAGTGGCCAAGGCATCTTGCACAGCCCGCGAAAGATCGGCCGTCGGCCGAGCGGCCTCGGGCAACGCTGGTTGCATGCCCCGGATCAACGCGCTGCCCCACGACGCGTTGCGTATCCTCGCGGCCGATCAGGACGGCGTGGTGCGGCGCAAGCAGCTGCACGACTTGGGTATCTCGGACGACGTCGTCCGCGCAAGGCTGTCCAACGGCCGATGGCAACTACCGGCCAGGGGTGTTGTCGTCTTGCACAACGGCCCAACCACCGAACTACAACGTCGCTGGATCGCCGTGCTCGCCAACCCGGCGGCTGCTCTCGCGGGCATCACCGCGGCGCAGCAATACGGGCTTCAGGGGTTCGACGACGGGCAGCTGCATCTGCTGGTGCCTCACCGATACCGAGCGCAACAGCTCGAAGGCGTCCGGATTCACGAATCGCGTCGCTTCGACCCGAGCGACGTGCATCCGGCCCGGTCCATTCCCACAGTACGATCCGAGCGAGCGCTAATCGACGCCGCCTCGTGGACGCCTTGGCCGCGCAAGGCGTGCGCGATCCTGGCGGCTGGCGTACAACAGGGTCTGACCACAGCAGAACGGCTTCGACCCGAACTCGCCGCTGCGAGCCGTGCGAGGCACCACCGACTGCTGGACCATGTGCTCGCCGACATCCAGGGCGGGGCCGATTCATTCGCCGAGATCGACCTGGGCCGGCTCGCGAGACTCGCGCACATTCCACCGCCGCGACGGCAGGTCTTTCGGATCGACCGCGCCGGCCGTCGGCGATGGCTCGACGCGGACTTCGACGGGTTCTCAGCGGAGATCGACGGTGCGGTGCACTTGAAACCGCTGACGTACTGGGACGACATGGAACGCCAGAACGATCTCATCATCGTGACGGGTAAACCGATGCTGCGATTCGCGACGGTCGCCATCAGACTGCTGCCCGAGGTGGTGATCGCCCAATTGGCCGCAGGGCACGCGCGCTTTGGCCATGCTTGAGGCCTCGGCTGGCCGACGTTTCAGGGGCTCTAACCCCGCAACTGCACGCCGGACGGGACGCGGGTTGGGACGGCGCGGAGGTTCGCCAGGAGCGGTCGCGTTAGCTGGCGACGAGTGGCAGGTCGCGGCGGAACGCGGGTGCGGTCGACGCGACGTGCGAGTGAATCCGATCGTCCGGTGTCGGGTCATCAGCCGGCGTCCAGTGCACGCGCAGGTGGTTGTAGAGCGTGTCGCGCTGCGCGGGAATCCGATCGGCCGACCGAATCAGATGGATCAGCTCCGCCAAGTTCCACTGATGGCGAGCACCCGCCGACGACACCACGTTTTCTTCCAGCATCACCGAGCCGAGGTCGTCGGCGCCGTAATGCAACCCGAGCTGACCGACCTCTTTGCCCAACGTCAGCTGTGAGACCTGCAGGTGCGCGATGTTGTCGAAGAACAGCCGCGCCACCGCGAGCAGCCGCAAGTACTCCAGCGGCGTCGCGAGCGTGCGGCCCTTCAGGTGGTTGTTCTCCGGCTGGTAGGTCCACGGGATGAAGGAGCGGAACCCGCCGGTGCGGTCTTGGACGTCGCGGATCAACCGCAAATGCTCGATGCGCTCGGCGTTCGTCTCGCCGGTGCCCATCATGAAGGTCGCCGTCGACTCGACACCGAGCCGGTGAGCGGTCTCCATCACCTCAAGCCAAACGGCCCCGGACTCCTTCAGCGGCGCGATGACTTGCCGCTGCCGGTCGACCAGAATCTCGGCGCCGGCGCCGGCGAACGAATCGAGGCCGGCCGCGTGCAACCGCCGGATCACCTCTTCGAAGGTCAGGCCCGACGTCCGCGAGATGTGCACGACCTCCGAGCCGCCGAGGGAGTGCAGCGCCAGCTGGGGGTAGGCCGCCCGGATCGCCGAGAACGTCTCCTCGTACCACTCGATGCCGAGGTCGGGACTGTGGCCGCCCTGCAGCATGATTTGGGTCGCGCCGAGCTCAACGGCCTCACCACAGCGGCGCAGGATCTCCTCAAGCGGATGCGTCCACCCCTCGGCGTGCTTCGGCGCGCGGTAAAACGCGCAGAACTTGCACGCCGTCACGCACACGTTGGTGTAGTTGATGTTGCGGTCGATGAGGTAGGTGGCGATGTCGGCGGTGTCGCCAAAACGACGACGCCGGACGACGTCAGCCGCGCGCCCGAGCGCGTGCAACGGCGCCTCGGTGTAAAGGGTCAGCGCCTCTTCAGGCGAGATACGGCCGCCATCAGCGGCCCGGTCGAGAATCACGCGCACGTCAGCCACAAGCTCAAGCCTAGCCCGCGTCTGGCCGGCGCCTCGGTTGAGCTATCCGGTGCGGCAAACGTCACGGAGGGTGTCGATGACCACCTCGTTGGGCGTGCCCTTCTCGATCTGCGCCCGCGCGCCTTCCGGCAACGGACGTCGCTCCCCAGTCAACACCACGACGCGGGTGGACGGCGAACGCTCCCGCACGGCCTCGATCGCTTCGAGGCCGGACATGACCGGCATCGTGACGTCGATGACCAACAGGTCGGGCGCGAGCCGACAAACCATGTCGACCGCCTCGGCGCCGTCGCTGGCCTGCCCGACCACGTCAAAGTCAGGCTCGAGCGACAGCAGCGTGCTCATCAGCGCGCGGATGCCTGCGGCGTCGTCCGCAACCACCACGCGGTACACGTCTTGTCTCGGCGCCTCGTGCGCAGCACGCGCCGACCCGGTCGCAGGCACAGTGTCCCCCTCGGGCGTCGACATGCACTGATCGTCGCAGCCTGCACGCCTGTCCGTGGGCAGATAGGAAATGCTGATCCGAACGGGTGGTGTGAGAGCGCGACCCGGCCTCTCGGCGGGTCAGACCTCGATGAATCGCGGCTGCGTAAACGGGGCTAGCCCGAGCAGCGGCCCGACCCGGCGGGCGAACTCAGCGAGCCCGGCCTGCTGGCGCGGCCCGAGCGAAAAGTCGAGCGTGGTGAAGTACCGCTTCAAGGTGCTGGCGTCGAAGTCTTCCCATCGCGCCGCCGACGCGGCCACCTCGTCAACCCGCGCCAGCGACAGGTCGCGTGACCGCATGAACGCCGTGTGCACGTCCTTCGCCAAGCCCGGGTGCGCGTCGGCGAACTCGTCGCGCGCTGCCCAAACCGCGAAGACCATCGGCAGGTCGGTCCAGTCGTGCCACGCGGCGCCCATGTCATGGACGGCGAGCCCAAGTCGCGGGCCGTCGTGCAACGCCGCCCGCAGCGCCGCGTCGCCGATGAGCACCGCCGCCTTCGCCTCGAGCATCATCGCGGTCAGGTCGGGCGGGCAGGTGAGATAACGCGGTCGCACCCCGACGCGCTGCTCGAGCAGCAGCTTGGCCAGCTCGACCGTCGTCCGGCTGGTCGACCCAAGCGCGACGAGCTCGCCGTCCAAGTCTTCGAGCGGCACTTGACTGACGAGCACGCACGACATCACCGGGCCGTCGGAGCCGACCGCGATGTCGGGCAGCAGTCGAAGCGCCGACGCGTTGCGCAGGTACTCGACCAAGCTGATCGGGGCGACGTCGAGGTCGCCCTCGACGAGCCGGTCGCTAAGCCGGTCAGGCGTGTCGCGGAACAGCTCGACGTCGAGCAGCGCGCCGGAGTTGACCATGCCCCAATACAGCGGCAGGCAGTTCAGGAACTGGATGTGCCCGACTCGCGGACGCGGCACGGTCATGACCGCGGTCCCGCAGGCAGGTCGGGAAGATCTGGGACGTCGGGGCGGTCGGCGTCGGCTCGGGCGAGCTCTTCGGCGATGTCGTCTTCGCGCGCCACCTTGGCGGCGGAACTCGTCTTTCGGCGGGAGGCTGCCGCGGCGACGCGGGTAGACACCGCGTCGCGTTCACGCTGCAGCAGCACGTAACTCGCGAGCCCGGAAATCAACACCGCGAGCGCCACCAGCAGCAAGCCGCGAACTCGAACCAGCCACAACAAGCCAAGCGCCACCGCGAAAATCGCCAGCCGCATCGTGGTGTAGCGCAACACGGGATGCGGATTGACCGGCAGGTCGACGACCGGCTCGCCCTGCGCAACGGAGCGGTCGTCGGTTGCTTGAGTCGGGTCGGTTGCTTGAGTCGGGTCGCTTGCTTGAGTTGCTTCGGTCGCGTTTGACACTTCCGGACGAGCCTTCTTCACAGCGAGCACCTCACACCGGCATCGGTTGCGGCGTGTCGCGACGGGTGCGGTCAGGTCCGTCGTACACCCGCAGCACGTTGTACTTCGTATCGCGTTCGACGGGCGTGAAACCAGCATCGCGGATGACTTCGAGCAGGTCGTCGCGGTGCATCGTGTCGGGCGTGCCGAAGTGGTCGGCATCATGCGTGATCTTGTACTCGACGACCGAGCCGTCGAGGTCGTCGGCGCCGTGCGACAACGCCAGCTGCGACGTCGTCAAGCCGTGCATCACCCAGAACGCCTTTAGGTGCTGAACGTTGTCAAAGAGCAGCCGCGAGACCGCGAAGGTTTTTAAAGCCTCGGCGCCGGTGGCCATCGGCTGGGTCATCAACCGGTTGCGCGGGTCGCCGTTCGCGTCGTGCTGGAAGCGCAGCGGGATGAAGACTTGGAATCCGCCGGTCACGTCTTGCAGCTCGCGCAACCGCAGCACGTGGTCGACGCGATGACGCGGCTCTTCGATGTGGCCGTACAGCATGGTGCACGGCGTCTTCAGGCCCTTGGCGTGCGCCAGGCGGTGAATGCGTGACCAGTCCTCCCAGTGGGTGGCGTGGTCGACGATCTTCCGCCTGACCTCCCAATCGAAGATCTCGGCGCCACCGCCGGTGAGCGACTCCAATCCGGCGTCAATCAGCTCGTCGAGGATCTCGTCGGCCGACAGCCCGGAGATCTTCTCGAACCAATGGATCTCGGTTGCGGTGAACGCTTTCAACGCGACGTTCGGCAACGCTTCTTTCAGCGCCTTCAACGAACGCGGGTAGTACCGCCACGGCAACGTCGGATGCAGGCCGTTGACGATGTGCAGTTCGGTGATGCCTTCAGGCTCCATCTGCTTGGCCAACTCGACCGCCTGCTCGATGCGCATCGTGTAGGCATCGGCCTCGCCAGGCTTGCGCTGGAAGCTGCAGTACGCGCACGAAGCCGAGCAAACATTGGTCAGGTTGAGGTGCCGGTTGATGTTGAAGAACACCCGGTCGCCGTTCTTGCGCGTGCGCACCTCGTGCGCGAGACCCCCGAGCCATGCGAGGTCGTCACTGGCGTACAACGCGACGCCGTCGTCGTAGCTCAGCCGCTCACCGGCCAGCACCTTCGCCTCAAGCTCGCGCTGCAGCCCTGCGTCCACGTCGTCCGCCCCTCGCTCAATCGGCATGCCGGTTTCCGGCGTGCCACTTCAAGCATGCATGAGGGTCTCGGACGACGCGGCAAGCGGGCTTGCCGACCGAGCTCAAGGGCTGGCCAACTGATAGCTCAACGTGACGACGAAGCGACGGAAAGCACGCACCAAGGGCCGCTAGCCCGAAAATCGTCACTCTCTGTGGTCCCCTCGTGACGACCACCCCGACTTTTTTTGTCGCTCGACAACAATCCCGCGTCAACCGGAGACGGGACGGCACATCTGCGTGTACACATCACATGGGGTCCACGAACGTAAGAGAAAACACGGTGCAGTTGACCGGACCACGCAGTGTTCGAAAGACCCGCAGTGCTCTTAAGACGCGCAGTGTTCGAAAGACCACCGTGTCCCAGGAAAGGGGACGACGTGGAAAACCGTGACCGCCTGCTCACCCCCGGTGAGGTCGCGACTCTCTTCCGGGTGGACCCGAAGACTGTCACACGCTGGGCGGCGTCCGGCCGGATTGGCAGCATCCGCACACCCGGCGGCCACCGCCGATTCCGTGAGTCGGAGGTGCGCGCGTTGCTCAACGGCGAAGAGGAGTTCGAGGCCGGCAACTTCGCATTGGGCGTAGCTGATTCCTGATCGGCTGGATCTTGATCGCTGATCCGGCCGGCTCGGCCGCTAGTCTCCGAGTCGGCCGGCCCACCGGGTGAAGAGGTCGTGCTCCACCCCAACGACGTCAAGCACCTTGCCCGCCACAAAGTCCACCAGTTGCTGCACATTCTTCGGCTTCGCATAGAACCCTGGGCTGGCTGGCAACACCACCGCTCCGGCGTCGCTCAGCGACGCCAGATGCCGAAGCGTCGCCGTTGTGAACGGCGTCTCCCGCGGCACCACGACGAGCCGGCGACGTTCCTTCAGCGTGACGTCGGCCGCCCGTTGCAGCAGATCTTTCGACAGCCCGAGCGCGATGCCGGCCACCGCCGCCACGCTCGCCGGCACCACGACCATGCCTTTGGTGGGATAGGAGCCGCTGGACGGCGCCGCGGCGAAATCGGCGACGCCCCAAAACTCGACGTCCCGCGTCGAGGGCAACGCGGGCAGCGGAGCGTCGAGCGTCGACGACAACCACGCGGTCAGGCTGTCGAGATCGTCGTGCCAGGCCAGGCCCGTCTCATCGAGCAAGGTGAGCCGCGCTGCGCGCGAGACGATTAAATCGACCGGCTCGCCAGCCGCTAGCAGACCGCGTAAAACCGCTGCGGCGTATGAGGTGCCGCTCGCGCCGCTCACCCCGACCACCCACGGCACGCGGTCAGCGGTCACGGTTGGAGGCTCGTTCTCACGGTTAGAGGCTCGTTCTCACGGCCGCAGGCCGCGCGACACAAGGTCGACCAGCGCGAACATGAACAGTCCGATGCCGACGAAGCCGTTCACCGTGAAGAACGCCTTGTTGACGTTCGACAAGTCGGTCGGCTTCACCAACCGCTGCTCGTACGCCAACGCGAACGCGGCCGCGACCACGCCGAGGGTCCACACCCAACCGAGGTCGGCGAGCAGGCCGAACCACAAGAGCAGCAAAACGGTGACGTAGTGCGCAGCACGCGAGCAGGCCAGCGCCACGTGCGGGCCAAAGCGCGCGGGCAGCGACTTCACGCCGATCTCGCGATCGATCTCGTAGTCCTGCAGCGCGTAAATGATGTCGAAGCCGCCGATCCAGCAACCGACGGCGGCGCCAAGGACGACGGAGGTCCAGGACCAGTGCCCGGTGACCGCCATCCAGGCGCCGATCGGGCCGATCGTCTGTGCCAACCCGAGAACCGCGTGCGGCGCCCAAGTGAACCGCTTCGCATAGGGGTAGCCGGCTAACACGATGGCCGCGATGGGCGAAAGCGCCAGGCAGAGAGTGTTCAACCCGTACGCGGCGAGAAACAGAATCGCGAGGGCGACGATGGCGCCGACCCAGGCCGCCCGAAGCGAGACCACGCCGGTGACCAGCTCACGGTTTCGAGTGCGGGGATTGCGGGCGTCGATGTGCCGATCGACAATCCGATTGACCGCCATCGCGAAGGTGCGCGCGCCGACCATCGCGATTGTCACAAGCAGCAACTGGATCCAGTGCACGTGACCGTTCGCGGCGGTCATGGCCGATAGGGCCGCGATGTAGGCGAACGGCAGCGCGAACACCGAGTGCTCGAAGCGCACGAGGTCGAGGAACGCACGCACCCGCCCGGGGTCGGACGGCCCTTCGAACGACCAGGTTGCGCTGCTCACGAGATCCCGAACTCCTTCCACCGCGCGGTGACGCGTTCGACGATCGCCGGGTCTTGGGTAATCATGTCCGGCCAGCCGCGGGTGTATCCCTCCGACGACAACTTCGCGGTCGCGTCAATGCCGACCTTGCCGCCCCAGAACTGCTGGTAGCTGGCGTGATCAAGGTGGTCGACCGGCCCTACTGCGTGCACGAGGTCGTGACTGTAGTCGACGTTGCCGAACGCCCGCCATGCGACGTCGCGGTAGTCGTGAACGTCACAGTCGGCGTCGACGACGACGATCAGCTTGGCGAGCGAAAGCATCCCGGCGCCCCAGATCGCGTGCATGACCTTGTGCGCGTGCTTGGGGAACCGCTTGTCGATGCTGACGATCACGCAGTTATGGAAGACGCCTTCAATCGGCATGTCCATGTCGACGATGTCGGGGATCATCAACTTCACGAGCGGCAAGAAGATGCGCTCGGTGGCCTTGCCGAGCGGGCCGTCTTCGGCCGGTGGCCGCCCAACGACGATCGACTGGAAGACCGGCTTCTTCTGCATCGTGACGACGTCGACGTGCAACGCGGGGAACGGCTCGACCGGCGTGTAAAAGCCGGTGTGGTCGCCAAACGGCCCTTCCGGACGACGCTCCCCCGGCTCGAGCCAGCCTTCGAGCACGACCTGCGCGTCGGCCGGCACCTGGAGCGGAACGCTGACGCAGTCGACCATCTCGACCCGTTCTTGGCGCAGGAAGCCGGCGAAGAGGTACTCGTCGATGTCCGGCGGTAGTGGCGCGGACGCCGCGTAGGTGACCACCGGGTCGCACCCGAATGCGACTGCCACCGGGAGGCGCTCGTCGCGGCGTTCGGCGACCGCGTGATGCGCGTTGGAGTCCTTGTGGATCTGCCAGTGCATCGCGATTGTGTTGCGGTCGTGCCGCTGCAGCCGGTAGAGACCGAGGTTGCGCTGGCCGGTCTCCGGGTGCTTGGTATGAGTCAGCCCGAGGTTGAAGTACGCGCCGCCGTCGTGCGGCCAGGTGTGCAGGGCGGGCAACGCGTTGAGGTCGACCTTGTCGCCCTTGAGGACGACGTCCTGGCACGATCCTTTGCGCACGTTCTTCGGAGGGACCGTCCGGAGCTGCCCAAGCTTGCTCATCGCGTCTTTCAGCCCCGCGATGCCGTGTGGCAACTCGGGTCTCAGCAGTTCCGAAAGGCGCGTGCCGACGTCGTCCAAGCTATTGACGCCGAGCACCTTGGCCATGCGGGCCTCGGTGCCGAAGACGTTCATCGCCAGCGGGAGCTTGCTGCCTTCGACGTTTTCGAAGAGCAGCGCCGGACCTTGCGCGCGCACCACCCGGTCGACGATTTCGGTGATCTCGAGATGCGGGTCGACCTTGGCTTTGATTCGGACGAGCTCGCCGTCGCGCTCAAGGCGGTCGAGGAAGTCCGGCAGCGAGGTCATGGAGATCAGTATCCCGTGCCTCGGCCGCGACTGCGCGACCCCTCGACGACGGGCAGCCTCGATCCGACGAGTCTGCGCAAATGTGTCACGAACTGGAGTCGGGATCGCACATTCCTGCTTGATCACCGACGGCCGAGCGGCGGGCTTCGGGTTCGGACGTGCGGCGATCCCGCTAGAGCGCGGCGCTGCCGCGCTCGCCGGTGCGCACCCGCACCACGGCTTCGACCGGCACGCTCCACACCTTGCCGTCGCCGATCTTGCCCGTGCGGGCGGCCGACGCGATCGCCTCGATCAAGTCGTCGGCGTCGTCGTCGTCGCACACCACTTCGAGCCGCAGCTTCGGTACCAGATCGACCTGGTACTCCGCGCCTCGGTAGACCTCGGTGTGACCCGCTTGGCGACCGAAGCCGCTGGCCTCGCTGACGGTCAGCCCGTGGACGCCGAACGCCTCGAGGGCCGCTTTCACGTCGTCCAGTTTGAAGGGCTTGATGACGGCGGTGATCAGTCTCACGGACGAATCTTGGCAGAGGCGGCGTCTTGCTCGGGAACAGCCTGGCTGCTGCTGACCGACTGGCCGATCCGATGCCCGACACCGGCGGTGTGTCCGGCGATGTCGTAGGCGGTCTCGCCGTGGATGATTAGGTCGAGTCCGGCGAGTTCGTCGTCGCGACTGACCCGGAAGCCGAGCCATCGGTCGATTCCCTTCGCCAGCAACCACGACATGGCAAAGGCGTACGCGCCGACGACCACGGCCGCGAGCGCCTGCCGTCCGAGCTGGTCAAAACCACCGCCGTAGAAGAGCCCGCGTGCGCCGCCGGTGACCGCCGCGGTCGCCAGGACGCCGATGAGCAACGTGCCAACCAGGCCGCCGACACCGTGCACACCCGCGACGTCGAGCGAATCGTCGTAGCCGAGCCGGAATTTGAGACCGACGGCGTACGCCGCGGCGACTCCGGCGAGCAGTCCGATCACGAGTGCGCCGAGCGGGTTGACCGAGCCGCAGGCCGGGGTGATGCCGACCAACCCGGCAACCGCGCCGGAGACCGCGCCCAGGGTCGTCGCGTGCTTGTCGCGACGGAGCTCGACACCGAGCCAGCCGAGCACGCCGGCCGCGCCGGCGACCTGCGTGTTGATGAAGGCCACGCTGGCGAGCCCGCCGCTGGCCAGCGCCGAGCCCGCGTTGAAGCCGAACCAGCCGAACCACAAAAGTCCGGCGCCCATGACGACGAGCGGGATGCTGTGCGGGCGCATCGGGTCCCTTTTGAAGCCGAGCCGGCGGCCGAGGACGAGGGCGAGCGCTAGACCAGACGCGCCCGAGTTGATTTCGACGACCGTGCCGCCGGCGAGGTCGAGGACGTGCAGGTGAGCGGAGATCCAGCCGCTCGGGTCGAACACCCAGTGCGCCACCGGAAAGTAAACGACGGTCACCCACGCGATGACGAAGACGATCCACGAGCCGAACTTCGCCCGGTCCGCGATCGAGCCGCTGAGCAGCGCGGCCGTGATGGCCGCGAACATCAGCTGGAACGCGGCGAACGCCAAGGTCGGGATCGAGCCGGTGACGGCGTGGGTGCCGATGCCGCTGAACCCCGCGTCGCGCAAAGTTCCGATGACGCCGCCGGCGTCCGGCCCGAAGGCGAGGGAGTAGCCGTAGAGCACCCAGACGACGGTGACGACGGCAAGGCAGGTGACGCTCATCATCAGCATGTTGAGCGCGCTCTTGACCCGGACCATGCCGCCGTAGAACAGCGCCAGACCCGGGATCATCAGCATCACGAGCGCGGCGCTGACAAGCACCCAGGCGGTGTCGCCCGCATTGATGGCAGCGCTGTTCGGCATGCCGGTCAGGATGACCGGACCCTGTTACGGGTGCATTACGTGATCGTCCTGCTGTGTAAAACGCGGATTACGTCTTGGCGCGACTCAGGAACCAGCCGGAGGACTCCCCGCCGATCCCTGGTGCGGCGTACCCGTCCGAGGACACCTCCACAGGCCTGTCCTCGGACCCATAACTGCCCCGAACGTGATCAACCCGGGGGGCGGTTAAACGCCGGCGTAGGAGTGCATGCCGCTGATGAAGATATTGACGACGAAGAAGTTGAACAGGATCGTCGCGAACCCCAGCATCGCGACGTAGGCCGCTTTGCGGCCGCGCCAACCCGCGGTCGCTCGGGCGTGCAGGTAGCCCGCGTACACCACCCAGGTGATGAAGGCCCAGGTCTCTTTCGGGTCCCACTGCCAGTAGTGGCCCCACGCGTATTCGGCCCAGATCGCGCCGGCGATGACGGCGAACGTCCAGATCGGGAAGGCGAACGCGTACGCCCGGTACGCGGTGCGGTCGAGGACGTCGCGGTCGGGCATCATCCGGGCCAGGCCGGTGAACCGCACCGGCTTGCCGGCCGCGGCTGCCAACGCGTACCGGTCGGCGATGAGGAACATGACCGTCGCCGCGGTGCCGACGATGAACACGCCCGATGCAACGATCGCCGCTGTGACGTGAATGGCCAGCCAATACGAGTGCAGCGCCGGCATCAGGGGCGCCGCCGGCACATACAGCACGAGCACGGCCAGCCCGAGGGCGAGCACGACGGGCGCCATCAAGAACACGCCGAGGAACCGAGCCCGCTGCCGAGTCATCAGCACCAAGAACGCCGTCACCGACGCGAACGTCAGCGCCAGCGTGAACTCGTACATGTTTCCCCACGGCAGCCGGTGCACCGACAGGCCGCGGCTCAAAATCGCCCCGCCCTCGAGCAACCACCCGATGACCGTGCACACGACGGCGAAGAGGCCGCTTCGCCTCGGCAGCTTGTACTTGTCGGACGACGTGGAAGCGCCCCTCGCACCCGCGCCGTCTGCCGCACCCGCGCCGGCCGCCGCGCCCGTGGCATCTGCGCTGGTCGACCCCTCGGGCAGCGAGCCCGCGGTCGACGCGCCGACTAAGGCCGGGACCTGCGCCGGGACGACCGCTTGCTCCGCGGACGCCGAGGCTTTCTTGTCAAAGCCCTCGCCAAAGGCGGCGTCGAGCGCGAAACCGAGGAACGCTACCGAATAGGCGACGATGCCGCCCGCGATGAGGTCGTTTGACAGCCTGGCCAGACCGACGTCCACCGGCACGTGCTCCTCCTGTGCTTCCTGCGCGCTTGCGCTGCCGCGCGCTTACCCGTCCTGCGCAGTCGGCGGTACCACCGACTGCAGCGCTGTGACGAGTCGCTTGAACTCGTCCTCGAAGCCGCCGCTCGCGTCGGTGCGGGTCAGGCCGCCAACTTCGACCAAGGTACGCCCGGAGTCATCGCGACTCGCACGCACCCACAGCCGTCGGCGGCGAATTGCCAGCGACATCACCAAGCCGAGCACCGTCGCGCACACGGCGCCGAACACGACGGGCTTGCCGGGGTCGTGGGTGATGTTGAACGCCGCCCATTGGTCGTAGCCCACGAAAGTGACCGTGCCCGCGCCATTAGGAAGGGTGAGCGTGTCACCCGGACGCAGCGTCGTGGTGGCGATCCGGCTCATCTTCGCGGTGTCGAGCGCGTACACCGACTGCGGAAGACCGCTGTTGAGCCCGAGGTCGCCGGAGAAAACGCCGATCACGACCGCGGGATTGTCAGGTGCCGGGAAAATCGAGGTGGGCATTCCGTTCACCGGGTTCGCGCTCGCGGTCGGCAGGAAGATGCCGGTGATGCCCAGCTGCTGCGGTTTGGCGTCAGGGAGTTTCACCACGCCGTCGTACTGCGACGTGCCCGGCTGCGGGATGAACGGCACGGTCTCGTCGAAGCTGTGGCCAGAGCCGTCGCGCACGATGAAGTGCGGCGCGTAGCCGTGGTTCGCCAGGTAGACGTTGGTGCCCTGCGTGCTCAGCGGGTGGTTGACCTCGATGGTGTAGTCGCGCGGCGGCGCGCCAAGGCTGGGTTGCCAACTGACATTGGCTGCGAAGCTGTTCGCGTCGCCGTTGGCCGGACCGCCCCGCTGATACGTCGCCTCGAATTTGTTCAGGGTGAACGAAAAAGGCGGCAGCTTGTCGATGTTGACGAAGCGTCCCGGCGAGAACGAGTCGTAGTCGATCGTCGTGTCTGTGAAGCCGTCATGTTCTTTCACCAACGCGCTGCCGGTGAAGCCGAAAACCGACGTGAGCGCGATGCCGACGAGCACGACAAGCAGCGACACGTGAAAGAGCAGGTTGCCGGTCTCGCGCAGATGGCCCTTTTCCGCGTTGACGGACGACGTGGGGCCGGTGCCGCGATCTGCTCGACTGTCGACTGTGTCCGCGCGATCCGCGCGGAAGTCGACATTGTCCGCGCGATCCGCGCGACTGTCGACATTGTCCGCGCGATCCGCGCGACTGTCGACATTGTCCGCGCGATCCGCGCGGAAGTGCTTGCGCCGCAGCAATTCGTGGGCGCGCCCAAGCGCGTCGTCCGGGCTCTGATCGGTGTGCCACGAGGTGGAGACTGGCAATCGCGAAATATTGCGCGGCGCCGCGGGGGGTCGGAGCCGCATAGCCCGAAGGTGGCGGCGGCTGCGCGGCAACACGCAGCCGGCGAGTGAGATGAAGAGCAGCAGGTAGATCGCGGCGAACCAGGCCGACCCGAACACGTTGAAGAGACCGAGATGGTCGAGGATCGGTGCCAGCGTCGGGTGTTTGGCGTAGTAGTCGCTCACCCGAAGCGGGTCGCTGCCGCCGCGCTGCGGCAGAATCGAGCCAGGCACCGAAGCCAACGCCAGCAAGAACAGCAGGATGAGCGCGGTGCGCATCGACGTGAGCGAGTACCACGCCCACCTCAGCACCGACATCGCCGAACCGCCCGGCGTGCGCCGCGCGCGCTGTCGTGTGCCGTACTCGTCGGGCGATTCGGGGATGGTGTCGAGCTTCGACACCTCTGCGCTGAGAGCGTCTTCGTCGATGTCGACGTGGGTGTCGCTCATCACACCGCCGTCGTGTATCCGTTGATGGTCTGCTGCAGCTGACCCACGAAGTCAGCCCACCAACCGGTGACGAGCAAGATGCCGACCGCGACCAACAACGCGCCGCCCACTCTGGTGACGAGCGCGTAATGTCGCTTCACGACGGCGAGCGCTCCTAACGCGTGCCGAAACAGCAACGCCGCCAGCATGAACGGCAGGCCGAGGCCAAGACAGTACGCGAGCGTCAGCACCGCGCCTCGTGTCGCGGTCGCGTTCGAGTCGGCCAAGGCCAACGTCTGCACGGCACCGAGCGTCGGACCGATGCAGGGCGTCCAGCCCACCCCGAAAAGCACGCCGAGGATTGGGGCCCCGGCGACGCCCGCCGCTGGCAACCGGTGGAACCGGAATTCCCTTTGCATGCCGGGAATTAGGCCCATGAACGCGAGCCCGAACCCGATGACGAACACCCCGAGAATGCGATCGAGAAGGTCGACGTGATCTTTGAGATTCGCGCCGACACTGCCGAACAGCGCGCCAAACGAGACGAACACCGCGGAGAACCCAAGCACGAACAAGAAGCTGCCGGCCAGCACCCGACCAAACCGGCGACGCCCCGCATTATCGAGGTCGGCGCCGGAAAGCCCTGTCACATAAGCGATGTAGCCGGGCACGAGCGGAACCACGCAGGGCGAGAGGAACGACACGACGCCGGCGATCGCGGCCACCGGCAGCGCGAGGAGCAAGGAGCCCGAGAGCACCGTGGTTTGGAACGACGTCGCGACGGACGCGGTGGCCATCATGACGTCGACTCTTTTGCGACGTCCTCGACCAAGGCTTTGAGTTGGTTGACCCGCATTTCGCCGAGGCCGCGCGCCGCGATATGGCCGGTGCGATCGATCACCAACGTAGTCGGAGGCGTTTGCGGCACCACCCCGCTGCTGCGGAACTGCAGGGCAATTTTGGCTGACTGATCGGCGAAGCTCGGATAGTCGATGCCGTTGTTCGCGACAAAGGCCTTGCCGTCGGACGGGCCGTTTTCCCTGATGTCGACGCCGACGAACTGCACGCCCATTGACTTGGTCTCGGTTGACACCGCCTGCAGCGCGGGCGCCTCGGCCCGGCATGGCGGGCACCACGACGCCCAGAAGTTGAGCACCACGACCTTGCCCTTGTATTGGTCGAGGTTGAGCGGCTTGCCCTCAAGGTCGGTGCCCGCGATATCGGGCGCGGCCTTGCGATGCCCCGGCGCGTAGGTGGTGACGACGCCTGCTCCGTTGACGACGTAACGGGTGTCTCCGGTAGTCGCGCCGCTGGCACCGGACGTCGCGCAGCCCGCCAGACTCAAGGCAAGCCCGAGCGCCAGCGCAGAGGCAGCGACGGTCGCGATCATGCGATTAGAGCGCGTGACCGGCACGAGGCGACTTCCCATCATCAGACTGCGTCGCCCATTCTGCCTTCCGCGGGTTGCCGCCGCCGACGCGGGATGACTCTTGCAGGTCCGTCGCGCCGCGGCTTCCCAGCGTCGTCCAAGGAAATTCTCAGGCCCCGCCGACTTCGCCCGCGCCCGCCGCGCCCGATGGCTCGTGGTAGCGGACCTCGACCACGGTGTCGCCAGCGAAGACCAGGCTGGTGACGCTGCCCAGGGCGCACTGCCTGCGCCGAGGGTCGTGCCAGAGCCGTTTGCGCTCGATCTTGCGGCGCGCGGTCCAGATCGGCAGCTGGTGGCTCACGCAGACGACCTCGTGGCCGACCGCCGACTCGCGGGCCGCCGCCACCGCTCCGAGCATGCGCGCGGCGATCTCCTCATACGGCTCGCCCCACGACGGCCGGAACGGGTTGCGGATGGACGCCCAGTTGCCGGGGTGCTTCAACGCGCCGTCACCGACGCCGAACGTACGGCCCTGGAAGTGGTTCTCCGCTTCAATAAGTCGCGCGTCTTCGCGAATGGCCAACTGGAAGGTCTCGGCGATCGGCGTCGCGGTCTCGATTGCCCGCTCAAGTGGCGACGACACGACGGCGACAACATCGCGATCGGCCAACCAGGCGGCGGCCCGCTTGGCCATCAAGACCCCGGCCTCGGACAGGTGGTAGCCAGGAAGTCGTCCGTACAGAATCTTCGTCGGGTTGTCGACCTCGCCGTGCCGAACCAGATGGACGACCGTGCGCGTGCTCATTTGGAACCCTCCCCTGGCTTCGTCGCTCGAGCGGCGGCCGCCGCGGCTTTCGGCAACGCGGCCGCGATCCGCTCGACCGCGGCGTCGTCGTGCGCGGAAGAGACGAACCACGCCTCGAACACCGACGGCGGCGCGTACACGCCGCTTTCGAGCAACGCGTGGAAGAACGGCGGGTAACGCCAGGTTTCCTGCCCGCGAGCCGTGTCGAAATCGCTGACCGCGGAGCCGCTGAAGAAGAAGGAAAACAAGCTTCCGGCAGTTTGTAGCTGATGCTCCACGCCCGCGTCGCTCAGCGCTGAGCTGACCAATTTCCCAACGGTGGCGGCGGCTTCATCGATGTGGGCATAGACGTCGGATGTGCATTCGCGCAGCGTGGCAAGACCGGCGGCGGTGGCGAGCGGATTTCCCGACAGCGTGCCCGCCTGGTACACCGGCCCGGCCGGCGCCAGCCGCTGCATGACGTCGGCGCGGCCTCCGAACGCCGCGGCCGGCAGGCCGCCGCCCATCACTTTGCCGAAGGTGAACAAGTCGGCGTCGACACCCTCAAGACCATGCCAACCGCTTGCCGACACCCGAAAACCGGTCATGACCTCGTCGAGTATCAACAGCGCGCCGTGCCGATGCGCTATGTCGCGCAGCGCGGCGTTGAACCCGTCGGACGGCGGCACCACGCCCATGTTCGCGGCGGCGGCTTCGGTGATCACGCCGGCAACTTCTTCGCCGTAGCGGGAGAAAGCCATGTCGACAGCGGCGATGTCGTTATACGGCAACACAATCGTGTCGCCCGCTTGCGCGCCGGTGACACCAGGAGTGTCGGGCAGGGCGAGCGTCGCCACTCCGCTTCCGGCGCTGGCGAGCAACCCGTCAACATGTCCGTGATAGCAACCGGCGAACTTCACGACCTTGGTGCGACCGGTGAAGCCACGCGCCAACCGCACCGCGCTCATCGTCGCCTCTGTGCCGGAGTTGACCAGCCGAACCTGGTCCACGGGCGCTACCCGGCGCACCATCTCCTCTGCAAGCTCAACCTCGCCCGGGGTGGGCGCCCCAAAGCTGGTACCCCTCGCCGCCGCGGCGGCGACCGCGTCGATCACCGCCGGGTGCGCGTGCCCCAGCACCAGCGGGCCCCACGAGCAGACCAGGTCGACGTACTCGTTGCCGTCGACGTCGACGAGGTACGGCCCGTGACCGCTGGCCATGAATCGCGGCGTGCCACCAACCCCGCGAAACGCCCGCACGGGTGAGTTAACCCCGCCAGGTGTGACCCGCTGGGCGCGGTCGAAAAGCAGCTCGGACGACGTGGGTGTCGCGGTCATGCCGCTGATTCTCCCAGCCGGACATCGTCGGGAGCTCACAACCCAAAGGCAGTGGCCAGGGACGGCGCTGAAGCGGCCTTCCCCAGCGGCGGCAGACCGAGCAATTCCTCGGTGCCGCGCAGCAGCGCGTAGTGGTCAAGCCGCGTCGTCACTCGCAGACCGGGCTTCACGCTCGGCGCCACCACGATCGTTGGGATGTGGTTGTCGGAGCGGTTTCCTTCATCCCAGGTGAGCACCACCATGGTGTCACCCGCGCGATAGTTCGGGCCGCCGAGGATCTTTGAAATCCATTCGGCGAGCCATTTGTCGCCTGTGCGCACCGAGCAGTTGTGGGTGTCGCTGCACAGGTTCGGTGTGATGAAAGCGAACGACGGGAGCGTGCCGTTTGTGATGTCGCGGTCGAGATTTCCCGCCAGCGGCACGTCGTTCTCCTCGCACGACGCGCGCAACGCCGTGTAGTACGCCGCCGGATTGTGCTTCACCGCGTAAGGGCTCTTCGGTGATGTCGCGCAGTTCCCCGGCATCGACTCGACGTACGCCCGCCACGATTTGCCCGCGCTGTCGAGCTGACCGAAGATCGATTCTCCGCTGAGGCGATGCGACGACGGCCCGGCGTCGTCAGAGACTCCGAACGTCGAACCACCGGTCGCCGCGAGATAGTTCGGTAACGACGGGTTGCTTATCGCGTGATAGTCGTCAGCTCGCCCGCATTGCGAGGCCAACGCGTTTTCGTATGGCGCGTTCGAGCTGCCCATCACTGAGCCGACCGGCTTGTTCTCCATCCAGATCCAGACGACGTGCGCGTACTTCACACCGGACGACGCGAAGCCGCAGGGCCGTGCGGCATCAGGCTGAGCGCCTGTCGTGGTCGCAGCGCCGCCGGACGAGGCGGCGGACGACGCGGTGGACGGCGCGGTGGACGACGGGGCGGACGTCGCCGGCGACGAAGGCGCAGGCGGAATCGCCGTCGAGGCGGTCGCGAGAAGCGACGACGCGGACGTCGGCCGTGTCGCGTTTTTGCTCGAGTGCGAGGAGCAAGCGCTCGACATAAGCCCGACGAAACCGACCGTCGCCACGGCGACGGCCACACGTCGGGAGTCCCACATCTTGCGCATTACCGCCCGAGGTTGAGTGGCAGCGCGTCGTCCGAGATCAACAGGAAACCTTTCGTCGCGCTTGATCGGCTCAGCTGGCTGACACGTAGGCAGGTCGTCGCCTCGAGGATGCGCGCCGGACCTTACAAGTGCGTGAAATGGCGAATCTTCACAGCCGACCGCGCAAATCATCGCGTCAGCGGGCGGTCGGCTAAGACCGCACGGAGCGATCGCCGCCGCAGAGTTTGACGACATCGCCAAGCGAGCGCACATGGTCGTGGTCGCCGGCCGGATACGGGCAATCTCCGAATGGGTCAAGGTGTAAGGGACGTACCCCAGCGGCACGCGCCCCAATGACATCTGCCCACGCGGTGTCGCCAACATGCACAGCGTCGGCGGGCTCAACCCCAAGCTTTGCCAGCGCAAAACCGAAGATCTCGGGCTGCGGCTTCTCGTAACCGACGACGGCTGAGTCGATCACGATGTCAAACGCTAGGCCGCTCTTTCGCAGCAGTGGTTCAACAGTGCCGTCGGCGTTCGACACCACCGCGATCGCGACGCCAGTGCTGCGCAGTTCAGCGAGCTGATCTGCCACACCATCAGGGACGACGTTCCACAGGGTTGCGGCCGGAGCGAGGTACAGCGCGCGGACAGCTGCGACGGCGTCGTCGAAGTTGCGGTCGGGCACGCGGGCTCGCTCGACGAGCAGCCGGTTGTAGTGCAGCCAGTCGGCGTCGCCACGAGCGTCCATCAGGGCGGTGCACGCGTAGTGAGCGCGGCGCACGTCGTCGAGCGCGATCTCCCCCCCGGCCGCCCGAACCACCGACGAGATCACCCACGGGTTTGGCAGCAGCAGCACGCCACCGGCGTCGAGTAGGACCGCGCGGGGCGCCGTCATACTTTCGATCGCAGCATCCGCGCGAGTTCGGTCGCCCAGTAGGTCAGGACGAAGTCGGCCCCGGCGCGCCGGATCGACGTCACCGTCTCAAGGATCACCGACTCGCGGTCAATCCAGCCGTTTGCGGCGGCCGCCTCGACCATCGCGTATTCACCGCTCACCTGGTACGCCCCGACCGGGACGTCGACGAAGTCGCTAACCCGCCGCAGCACGTCGAGATACGCCATGGCCGGCTTCACCATCACCATGTCGGCGCCCTCGGCGAGGTCGAGCGCCACCTCGCGCAGCGCCTCGTCACCGTTGGCGACGTCTTGCTGGTAGGAGCGCCGATCGCCGAAGCGCGGCGCGCACTCGGCGGCGTCGCGAAACGGGCCGTAAAAAGAGGACGCGTACTTAGCCGAGTAAGCCAAGATCGCGACGTCCGAAAACCCAGCGGCGTCAAGGGAATTTCGAATCGCTCCGACCTGGCCGTCCATCATCCCGCTGGGGGCAACGACGTGCGCGCCCGCACGCGCCTGCGCGAGGGCTATCGACGCGTACCGTTCGAGGGTCGCGTCGTTGTCGACGACCTGGCCCGACGGCGTCTGGGCAAGCACACCGCAATGACCGTGATCGGTGTACTCATCAAGGCAAAGATCGGTGATGAGCACGGTTTGGTCGCCAACCTCCGACACCAGATCGCCGAGCGCGACCTGGACGATCCCGGTCGGGTCGTCGGCGGCCGATCCGACGGCGTCCTTTTCTTCCGGGACGCCGAAGAGAATCAGCCCGCCGACGCCTTCGGCGACCGCTTCGACGGCGGCTTTGCGCAACGAGTCGCGGGTGTGCTGGACGACGCCAGGCATCGACGCGATGGGCGCCGGCTCCGCGATGCCCTCCTTGACGAACAACGGCAGCACGAGGTCGGACGGCGAGACCCGCGTCTGGGCGACCAAGCGCCGCAGCGCAGGCGTTCGCCGCAATCTGCGCGGCCGTTCCGGTCCGACCACCATGCCGACTCCTGACTTACTTCGCCTTGCGCCGGGTGTTGGACTTCGGCCGCCCGGGCTTCCCGGTCCACTCACCGGCCGCCTCGGCCGCCATCCGCTGGGTGAGCCCGAACGCCGCCAACGCGTCGGCTAGCGCACCGACGGACGGCTCCTCGGCGAGCACGTCAACCCGCAGGCCGTGCTCTTCCGCGGTCTTCGCGGTCTGCGGACCGATGCAGGCGATAACCGTTGTGGCATGCGGCTTTCCGGCGATGCCAACGAGGTTGCGAACGGTCGAGGACGACGTGAAAACGACGGCGTCAAACCCACCGGTCTTGATGGCCTCGCGAGTGGGCGCGGGCGGCGGAGCGGCACGCACCGTGCGGTACGCCGTGACATCGTCGACTTCCCAGCCGAGCTCGATCAAGCCCGCGACCAGCGTCTCGGTGGCGATGTCGGCGCGCGGCAAGAACACCCGGTTGATCGGGTCGAGAACGTCGTCGTACGGCGGGAAATCGGCGAGCAATCCGGCCGCCGACTGCTCGCCCGACGGCACGAGGTCGGGCTTGACGCCGAACGCGAGCAACGACGCCGCGGTCTGCTCGCCAACGGCCGCCACCTTGATGCCGGAGAAAGCGCGCGCGTCGAGCCCGTACTCTTCGAACTTCTCGCGCACGGCGCGGACCGCGTTGACCGAGGTGAACGCGATCCACTCGTAGCGTCCGGTGACCAGGCCGCGGACCGCGCGTTCCATCTGCTGCGGCGTGCGCGGCGGCTCGACGGCGATCGTCGGAACCTCTGCCGGAACCGCGCCATAGGAGCGTAACTTCTCCGACAGCGCGCCAGCCTGCTCCTTGGTGCGCGGAACGAGCACCCGCCAACCGAACAACGGCTTGGTCTCAAACCACGACAGCGCGGCACGGCTCTTCACAACGTCGCCGACCACCAGCACCGCCGGACCGACCAAGCCAGCGGCCTTCGCGTCAGTGGCCAGCGTCGCGAGCGTTGAGACCACGGTGTGCTGCTCGGTCGTGGCGCCACCGCGAGTGGCCGCAACCGCGGTCTGCGCGGAACGACCGTGCTTGACGAGCGCCTCAGCGGCGGCCCCGAGGTTTTCGACCTTCGTGAGCACCAGCGGTTGCGGTGTTGTGGCGACACTCTCCCAATCGACCGTGCCGCTCGCGTCGGCAACCCGGACGTCGCGATGCTTCGCATCGAACACCGCGATGCCTGCGTAACTCGGAACTCCTGACGCCAGCGGGATTCCGGGCACGATTTCGAACTGCAGCTTCGCCTTGGCGCAAGCCGCGACCTCGTCGGCGCCGTCGGCGTCGAAGAACGGGTCGCCGGCGAGCAGCCGCACGACCGACTTGCCGGCCTTCGCCGGATCGGTGACCGCTTTGACCCGCTCGGACGTGCTCCGGGCGCCGCCGCCGTCGTCCGAGGAAAGCTCCACGATCGTGGCGTCGTCGCGGAGGAGCCGGCTCAGCTCAGCCACCGGCGCGACGTCGGTGACGACGACGTCGGCGCGACTGAGCAGTTCGGCGGCCCGCAAAGTGAGAAGCTCGGGATCGCCTGGTCCGGCGCCAACGAATGCCACGGTGCCCGTTGGCTTGGGCGTTGACCTCATCGCCGTCCTGTCCTGTTACTGGTTCGTGCGTGACCGCAGGTTTTTGGGGACTCGTTTATGGGGTTAATGCGCTGACGTTGTCGAGCCGGCGACGATGTCGGCCGCACCAGCCGCGAGCAGTTCGGCGGCAAGCCGACGTCCGAGCTCGACGGGCTGCGCGACCGGACCGCTCGCCGACCGACGGATCGCGGTGGCGCCGTCAACGTTGACGACTGTCGCGACAAGTTGCAAATTGGCGGGCTCGCCGCCGACCTGGGCGAGCGCACCGACCGGTGCCGTACATCCCGCCTCAAGCTCAGCGAGCAGGGTGCGCTCGGCGGTGACGGCGGCGCGAGTCGCGGCGTCGTCCAAGCTCGAAATCGCTTGTGCGAAAGCACTTTCCGCCTCGAGGTCGGCAGCGCGGCATTCGATCGCGAGCGCTCCCTGACCTGGCGCCGGCAACATCACGGCCGGTTCGATCAGTTCGGTGGCCTCGTCGAGCCGACCGAGCCGGGCCAGCCCGGCGGCGGCGACCACGATCGCGTCGAGCTCGCCCTCGGCCAGCTTGCGAAGCCTGGTGTCGACGTTGCCGCGCAACGGCCGGACGTCGAGGTCAGGGCGGGCCACTCGCAATTGGGCGACGCGGCGCGGCGCGCCGGTGCCCACGCGCGCTCCCAGGGGCAGCTCGGCAAGGGTCCGCCCATCTCGTGACACCAGCGCGTCGCGTGGGTCTTCGCGCGGCGGGATGGCCGCGACGACCAACCCGTCAGCTGGCGCGGTTGGCAAATCCTTCAACGAGTGGACGACGAGGTCGACGTCGCCAGCGAGCAAGCGACGCCGCAACTCCGCGACAAAGACCCCTTGGGCCGAACCGGCACCTGTCTCGGCGACCGGCGTTCCGGCACGGGCGGTGCGGTCGCCCTCGGTGGTGACGCCGACCAGTTCGACGCCGTGGCCGCGCGACCGCAACGCGGCTGCGACGCCGGACGCCTGCGCCATCGCGAGAGCGCTGCGCCTGGTGCCAAGGCGCAACACGTCGGTGGAAGTCAACGCGCTCATGGCGTCGCGTCCTCGACGGGCATCGGCGCGACGATCGCGGCCGGCGCCGCGGGGTCGAGGTCGAACAGCCGGCGCAACGCCTCCGGATACGACTGTGGGCCGGCCAAACCGGCGAGTTCTTGAACGCGCACGGTCGGGGCGTGCAGCAGCTTGTCGACCACCCGGCGGACCGTGGCGGCCACCTCTTCGCGGGCGGCCTCGTCGAGGTCCGGCAGCCGCCGCTCGAGCCGCCGCAGTTCGGCGTTGACGGTCTGGGCGGCCTTGTCGCGCAGCGCGACGACGGTCGGCGCCACGCCGGACGCGCGGCCAGCCGCCACGAATCCGGCCAACTCCTCGTCGACGATGCGGCGGGCCTCGAGAACGTCGTCGACCGCGGTCGCGCTCTCCAACACCGGCCGCAGTTGTTCGAGATCAAGCAGGGTGACGCCGGGAATGGCGGCAGCCTCAGGGTCGACGTCCCGCGGCAGCGCGACGTCCAAGATGAACAACGGCCGACCTGCGCGCGACCTGACGGCCCATGCGACCAGCTCGCGCGACAGCACGACGCCGTCAGCGCCAGTGCAGGAAATGACGACGTCGGCGTCACGCAGGGCGGTCTCCACCCGGTCGATTTCGATCGCTCGACCCTCGACGCGCGCCGCCAGCGTCTCTGCGGACCGCAACGTGCGGCTGGCGACCGTGATGCCGGCCACCCCGGACGACCGAAGCGTCGCGGCGGCGACGGACGCCATCGCGCCGGCCCCGACGATCAACGCGTTACGACCCGCGAGACCGTCCGCGGCGCCCAGCCGCAAGCCGGCGTCGATGAGCGTGGCGCCAGCGGCGTCAATTCCGGTCTCGGCGTGCACCCGCTTGGCCGCGTGCAAGGCGTGTTCGACGGCGTCGTGCAACGTGGTGCCCGCATCGCCGCGGTCTTGGGCGGTCTTGAAGGCGGACCGCACTTGGCCAAGGATTTGGTGCTCCCCGACCAGCATCGAGTCAAGGCTCGACGTGACCGCGAAAAGATGCTGCACGGCGCGGTCCTCGTAATGCACGTAGACGAACGGCGACAACTCGTCGAACGCCACGCCGGTGTGCCGCGCGAGCAGGTCAGAAATCGCGGCGACACCGGGGTGGAATTTCTCGACAGCCGCGTACAACTCCACGCGGTTGCAGGTCGACAGCAGCATTGCCTCGTCGATTGCCGGCGACGCGACGACGTCATCAAGGAGCTTGCTCGCCGCGTCGGCGCGCAATGAAGCCCGCTCAAGCAGCGACATCGGGGCGCTGCGATGCGAAAGTCCGACGACGAGCAGGCTCATGCGGGCATCACCGTCTCGGCGCTCGCTCCCTGCTCAGGAACGACCGGCCCACCGACACGAGCGGATTGCCGCCGCTGCTCGTGGAACGCCAAAATCTGCAACTCGGTCGACAGGTCGACGCTGCGCAACTCCACACCGTCGGCAACAACGACCGTGGCCGACGCGAAGTTCAAAATGCTGCGGACGCCTGCCGCGGCGAGCCGGTCGCAGACCTCTTGCGCGGCGGCGGGCGGCGTGGCGACTACGGCGATCGCAATCCGATGCTTCATCACCAGCCGCTCGAGCTCACCGACGTGCCGGATCGGCAGCCCGCCGACGATCTCGCCAACCCGGCGGGCGTCGGCGTCGAGCAGGCAGGCGACGCGCAGCCCGCGGGTCGCGAACCCGCGGTAGTTGGCGAGCGCGTGGCCAAGGTTGCCCACACCGACGATGACCACCGGCCAGTCGTGGGCATGGCCAAGTTCGCGCTCGATTTGGTAGACGAGGTAATCGACCGGATAGCCGACGCCGCGGGTGCCATACGAGCCGAGATAGGACAGGTCGCGGCGCAGCTTCGCTGAGTTGACGGACGACGCGGCAGCCAGCTCCTCCGACGACACGGTGGCCACCCCCGCCTCGGCGAGCTCTTGGAGCGCGCGCAGGTAGCGGGGCAGCCGGGCGATCGAGGCGTCGGGAATCCCACGGATATCGTCGCGCTCGGCGCGGTCGGCGTGAGGGTCCTGGTCGGCGCGGTCGGTACGTGGGTCCTGGTCGGCGCGGGAATCCTCGTCGTGGGGGTCCTGGTCGGCGCGGTCGGTACGTGGGTCCTGGTCGGCGCGGGGGTCCTGGTCGGCGCGCGGGTCCTGGTCGGCGCGCGGGTCCTGGTCGGCGCGCGGGTCGCGCTGGGCTGGGGGTACACCGGCGCCGCGCGGCTGGCCCGTCGGGCCTTCTGGACTGCTGGCGCGCACACAAGCTCCGGATCTGGGGGTGAGTCCAGAGTAAGGCCAGCACCGAGGGCCAGCCAAAAATAGCGATCTTGGAACCTCGCCCTGACCGCTCCGGCGGCCGTCGGCGCCGCTCAACACGGAAACAATTCGTCGCCCTAGCGCTGGAAGTTTCCGCGTTGTCTGGGAGGCTGCGCCGGCCAGCCGCGCGATCAGCGGCGCGCGATCGGCGGCGCGGGCCAGCCGCGCGATCGGCCCCGAGCAGCGGCGCGGGCCAGCCGCGATCAGCGCCGGGCGATCAGCGCCGGGCGAGGGCGGCCCGCAGCCGCGGCTCCGACACCCGCCAGAAGTCGACCTGGACGCCGTCGACGAACACCACCGGAATCGACTCGCCGTGCTCGGCCATCAGCGGTGGATCTTCGGTGATGTCGCGCTCGACGAACCGCTCGGCGAGCTCGGTTGTCACTCGGGCGACCACCTCGCGGGCGTCGTCGCACAGGTGACAGCCCGGTCGGCTCAACAGCAGCACCCGGGCCGGCCGCAGGCCGTCGTCCG
>JAICYF010000176.1 GCA_025934355.1 Acidothermaceae bacterium | reverse complement strand
TGCAGGAATTCTCCAACCACGGAGCGAATGCCGGCGTGCGACGACGAGCCGTTGTTCGCCAGCGTGTGCGGCAGCCGAAACTCATACGACGTGAGAACCCGCAACGCTTTCGTCGACATCGGTGTGACCGCGTCGAGCGCGTTGTCAGGAGCGAACGTCACCGGATCAGCGAGCACCTGCCGCGCCAGCGCGTTGGACGACACCAGCCAATGCCCGCCGACCTTAGCGACCGCCGCGCCGGGTACCGCGTTCCAATCCGTAAAAAGCAGTGCCTGCTCACGCGCCGTCGTCATCAGCTCGCGACTTTCTCGGCGGCGGCGCAAATCGCGTTCGTGATCGCGTCGACGTCGTCATCGGTGCAGATGTATGGCGGCATGGTGTAGATCAGGTCGCGGAACGGGCGGATCCACACGCCGTGCTCAAGGGCCGCCGCGGTAGCCGTCTCGATGTCGAACTGTTCGCGAGTTTGGACGACGCCGACCGCGCCGAGCACCCGCACGTCAGCCACCCCTGGCAACGACGCGCATGGCGCAAGACCCTCGAGCAACCGCGCCTCGATCCGCTTGACGTTGGTGCGCCAGTCGTTGTCGACCAGCAGGTCGAGGTTCGCCAGCGCCACGGCACATGCCAGCGGGTTCGCCATGAAGGTCGGGCCGTGCATCAACGCCCCGCCCTCCCCGTCGGAGACGCCACGCGCGACCTCGGCCGTGCAAAGCACAGCGGCGAGTGTGAGATAGCCGCCGGTCAAAGCCTTGCCGACGCACAACACATCCGGAACAACCCCCGCGTGATGCATCGCGAACAGCTCCCCGGTGCGGCCAAAGCCGGTCGCGATCTCGTCGAACACCAACAGCAGCCCGTGCTTGTCGGCCAGATTTCGCAGCAACCGCAGGCATTCCGGAGGATAGACGCGCATGCCGCCGGCACCTTGCAGCACCGGCTCGACGATGATCGCCGCCAGTTCCTCCGCGTGCCGCTCGACGAGTTCCGCCGTCTCGCGCGCCCACTCCGTGACGTCGGCCTCGAGCCCCGCCGGCGGTCGCGGCGCGAAGACTTGCTCGGCCAGCGCTCCCGCGAAGAGTTGGTGCATGCCGTCGACGGGATCGCACACGCTCATCGCGCCGAACGTGTCGCCGTGGTAACCGCCGCGAATAGTGAGCAACCGGATGCGTCGTCCGCGATTTCGTTGGTATTGCAGGCACATCTTGATGGCGACCTCGACCGACACCGATCCGGAGTCGGCGAAGAACACATGCTGCAACCGCGGTGGAGTCAGGTCGATCAACCGCTGCGCCAACCGAATCGCCGGCTCGTGCGTGAGGCCGCCGAACATCACGTGGCTCATCGATTCGAGTTGGGCGCGGGCCGCGGCGTCCAACGTCGGATGGCGATACCCGTGAATCGCGCACCACCACGACGACATCGCGTCGACCACCTCGCGACCGCCAGAAAGCCTTAAGCGGGCGCCACTTGCCGACTCCACTAGCCGCACGGCGCCGGGCGATGTCATCGACGTGTACGGGTGCCACACGTGCGCGCGATCAAAGTCAAGCCGCTCGCTCACCCGACTTCTCCGTGTCGCGAGCAGCGCGCGGAGTAGCCGCGCGGAACCACCTGCACGATCAACCGGCGTCCACACGCGACGCAATACCGCGGCGGCTCTAACGCGCGGGCTTCAGCGCACGCGACGTGCGCGTCGTCCGGCAACGCGGTTTTCGCTTTGCCGCAACGGTCGCAGAAGTCGAGCACAGTGTTCACAGCGTGGCTGACAACGCCTTCACCGGCATCGAAAGTTCATCGAGAAGGGCGAGGTCGTCGGCTGGGTCGCGGCCCAAGGTGGTCAGGTAGTTGCCGACGATGACGGCGTTGATGCCGCCGAGCAGCCCCTCGCGTGTGCCGAGATCGCCGAGCGTGATCTCCCGGCCGCCCGCGTACCGAAGAATCGTGCGCGGCAATGCGAGGCGGAACATCGCGATCGTGCGCAGCGCCTCTTTCGCGTCGAGCACAGGGAGGTCGCCGAACGGGGTGCCGGGCCGCGGGTTGAGGAAGTTGAGCGGCACCTCGTCTGGGGACAATTCCGCTAGCTGGGCGGCGAATTCGGCGCGCTGGGCGCGGCTCTCCCCCATGCCGACGATGCCGCCGCAGCACACTTCCATGCCGGCCTCGCCGACCATCCGCAGCGTCTCCCATCGCTCTTCCCACGTGTGCGTGGTGACGACGTTGGCGAAGTACGAGCGCGCGGTCTCGAGGTTGTGGTTGTAGCGGTGCACGCCGATGGCGGCGAGCTCGTCGACTTGCTCTTGGGTGAGCATCCCGAGTGAGCAGGCGATGTTGATGTCGACCGCGTCGCGAATCGCCTTGACGCCGTCGCGCACCTGGTTCATAAGGCGTTCGTCGGGACCGCGAACGGCGGCGACGATGCAGAATTCGGTGGCACCCGTCTTCGCCGTCTCCTTCGCCGCCTCGACGAGTTCGGGGATGTCCAGCCAAGCCGCGCGCACGGGGGAATCGAAGCGGCCCGATTGCGAGCAGAAATGGCAGTCCTCAGGGCAGCCACCGGTCTTCACCGACACGATGCCCTCGACCTCAACCTCGGGGCCGCACCAGCGCATCCGGACGTCGTGGGCGAGCTGCAGCAGCTCGGGCAGTCGGTCGTCGGGCAGGTCGAGCACGCGCGACAGGTCGGGTTCGCTCAGACCGCGGCCGTGTTCGAGCACTTGCTCGCGGGCGGTCGCCAACACGTCGAGCGTGTCGAGGACGTCGGTCACCGTGGCTCCTCTCGTCGTCCGCGCAGGTGAGCGCAGCCGCAGCCTAGCCAGCCGGGCGCGAACGCCCGGAGCGCCACCCCGATCGTCAGCCCCGATCGTCAGCCTGATCGTCAGCCCGGTAGGAACGTCAGCCGGACGGCGCGCACCCGGTTGTCGACGTTGCTGTCGACGACCACCACACTTTGCCAGGTGCCGAGCGCTGGCCGGCCGCCGATCACCGGGAGCACTACCGACGGCGAGACGAACGCGGGCAGCACGTGGTCGCGCCCGTGCCCGCGCGACCCGTGCGCATGGGTGTAGCGGACGTCGCGCGGCAAGACCCGGTCGATCGTCTCGGCCAGGTCGTCCTCGGTGCCGGAGCCGGTTTCGATCAGGGCCGCGCCCGCGGTCGCGTGGGGCACGAACACGTTGAGCAACCCGTCGCCGCGGCCGCGGCAAAAGTCGGCCACCTCGCCGGTGACGTCGGTGATCAGGCTCGACCCGGTCTCGACTCGGATCTCGACGCTGTCCACGGTCAGGCCCCCTCTCGGACGACGGCAAGGGCGTGCGCCAGGTCGTCGGGATAACTGCTCGCGAACTCCACGGGATGCCCATCCGCGGGATGCGCGAACCCAAGGCGCGCGGCGTGGAGCCATTGCCGCCGCAGCCCAAGCCGACCGGCCAAGGCAGGGTCGGCGCCATATGTCAGATCTCCCACGCAGGGATGCCGCACCGCCGCCATGTGCACCCGGATTTGGTGTGTGCGCCCGGTCTCCAGCTTGATCTCGAGCAGGCTCGCGGCCGGGTGCGCCTCGAGCGTCTCGTAGTGGGTGACGCTCGGCCGACCGCCCGCGACCACCGCGAACTTGTGGTCGTGCACGGGGTGCCGATCGATCGGCGCGTCGATCGTGCCGCGCGCCGGATCGGGATGGCCTTGCACCAGCGCGTGGTAAGTCTTGTCGACGGTGCGCTCGCGAAACGCCTGCTTCAGCACCGTGTAGGCGCGCTCGCTTTTCGCCACCACCATCAGCCCGCTGGTGCCCACGTCGAGCCGGTGCACCACTCCTTGGCGTTCTTCGGCCCCGGACGTCGAGACCCGGTAACCGGCGGCGGCCAGCGCGCCGACAACGGTCGGGCCGTCCCAGCCTGGGCTTGGGTGCGCGGCGACGCCGACCGGCTTGTCGACCACCACGATGTCAAGGTCGTCGTGGACGACGACAAGGTCGGCGACCGGCGTCGGCACCACCGCCGGCCGCGCGGGCGCAACCCCCGGAAGTTCGATCTCGAGTGACGCTCCGGCAGTCACCCGGTCGGATTTGGCGGTCGGCGCGCCGTCGAGTCGCACCCGGCCCTCGCCGATGAGCTCAGCAGCGCGGGTGCGGGAGAAGCCGAAGAGCCTGGAAAGCGCGGCGTCAAGCCGTTCGCCGTCGAGCCCGTCGGGGACCGACAGCGAACGAAAGTCCGACCCCGCCGTCGAGGACGCGCTCACCTGGTGCTGTCGTCGCGAACACCGTCGTCGCGACGACTTTCGTCGCCGAGCGGGTCGTCGCGGAGCGGGTCGTCGCGGAGCGCGTCGTCGCGGCGCGGGTCGTCGCGGCGCGCGTCGTCGCGAACACTGTCATCGCGAAGAGCGTCGTCGCTCTCTTCCCCGTTGTCGGTCGCCCTACTGCGCTCGACGTCGGTGCCTGACTTGTACGCAACCCGCGAGCCGTCGATCTGCCGACCAAGCATTGCCAGCAGCACCGCGAGCACTCCGCCGATCGTGATCGCGGAGTCGGCCAGGTTGAAGACGGCGAAATGCTTGAGGTTGATCCAATCGACGACACCGCCGCGAAAAACGCCGGGCGACCGGACGATGCGGTCGATCAGGTTGCCGGTGGCGCCGCCGAGCAGCATGCCAAGAACGATCGCCCATGGCCCGCTGTACAGCCGCCGAGCGGTTCGCAAGATCACCGCGATCACCGCAAGCGCGACGAAGGCGAACACGAACGTCGCGCCGCCGCCGACGCTGAACGCCGCGCCGGAGTTGCGGGTCTCCTCCAGCTTGATCAGCCCGCCGAGCATGCGGATCGGCGCATGATCGGACAAGGTAGCCACGACGATCGCTTTGGAGATCGCATCGAGCGCGATCACAACGATCGCGACCCCGATCAACACCCCGATGTGCCGCCTGCGCTGTGCCAGCTTGACTTCTTCGTCGGCGGACTGCGCCGCTAGCGACGTTCCTCGCGTTGTTTGCATGACACACACAGGGTCGCACGAGGATTGGCCTGAAGTCGAAGCTTCCCGATGGGATTGCCGCAGTTCTCGCAGCGCCCGTACGTTCCGGACTCGATCCGGGCCAACGCATGCTCGGTCTGCACGAGCAGATCGCGGGCGTTGTTGGCCAACGACATCTCATGCTCACGCTCGAAGGTCTTGGTGCCGGCGTCGGCTTGATCGTCGCCAGCGCCGTCGCCGCCGTCGCGCAGCCGGTCCGCCAGGTCGGTTTCGGCGGTCTCGATCTCGCCGCGCAGCCGCTGAACCTCCGACTCCAACTCCGCCCTGATCGCGCCAAGCTCGGCCGGCGTCCACGGATCTTCCTCGATCACCGGCTGCGAGGGCGCGGGCGGCGCGGACGGCGCGGCCACCGCGGGAGCCGCGGGGGCGGCCTTCGCAGGGCTGGCCTTCGCGGGGCTGGCCTTCGCGGGCGCGGCCTTGGGCGCCAACGCCTCGACGGTCTGCGGCGGGGTCGCCGGCGTCGGTGCGGCAGCCGGTGCCGGTGTCAGTGCCGGTGCCTTGGCGGCCGGCAGAGCCTTCTTCGCGGCCGCCTTGGTCGCTGGCACGCTCTTACTCGGCGTCGCGGCGGTCTTCGCCGAAGCCGCGGTTTTCGCGTGTGCTGCCTTCTTGGCCGGCGCTGCGTTCTTGGCCGGCGCTGCGTTCTTGGCCGGCGCTGCGTTCTTGGCCGGCGCTGCGTTCTTGGCCGGCGCTGCGTTTTTAGTGGGCGTCGTGTTTTCAGCCGGCGCGGCCTTCGTCGCGGCGGCCTTCTTGCCGGGCGCCGCCTTCTTCACGGGCGCGACCTTAGCCGGAGATTTCTTAGCCTGCACGGATTTCTTCGCGGGCACCGCCTTGTTGGCAGCCACGGACTTCTTCGCCGGGGCCGCCTTGGCCTGCGATTTCTTCGCGGGTGCGGCCTTCTTTGCCGACACCTTCGCAGGAGCGGCTTTCTTCGCAGAAACGGTCTTCTTCGCCGGCGCGGCCTTCTTGCTGACGCTCTTGGCCGGCGCGACCTTCTTCGCCGGCGCGGCCTTCTTAGCCACGTTCTTCGTCGGCGTCTTGGAGGCCTTCTTGGCCGATCCAGTCTTCGCCGCTGCCGTCTTCGACACCGCCTTCTTGACGGCCGCCTTCTTGACGGCCGCCTTCTTGACGGCCGCCTTCTTGACGGCCGCCTTCTTGACGGCCGCCTTCTT
>JAICYF010000277.1 GCA_025934355.1 Acidothermaceae bacterium | reverse complement strand
TTGTGGCCCAGCGTTCCGGGTGCGTGCGGCTGGACGGCGTACGTGCCGCTCATCACTCCCGCCGACGGTTACGACAAGGTCAGCGCCAAGCTGATCGTCGGCGGCAACGGGCTGCACGCTGTCACCGCCGCCGACGTCCCATTCACCAGCCCCGTGCCGGGACTGCCCGACCAAGCTGGCCAGGTCGTCGACGATGTAGTCGCCGGGCCGAACGGCGAGTACGCCCTCGCCGCGCCTTGCGATAACAACACCGAGGGTGCGAACGCCGTCTACCGGATCGTCAACGGCGCCGCGCGCGCGATCGGCGTGACGGCGGACTCCCTGCTCGGGGGCGTCCACCACGCGTGGCGGGTTACCTATCCGTCGCCGACCGCGTCCCCCTTCGGGACCGCCAGCCGGCCTGGTGCCGTGTTGACCCCCCTGGACGGAAGTCCGGCCATCACGCTCGCGCCAGACGCATACCCGGTCGCGGACACCCGCGCCGGGCTCGTCGTCGCCCGAAGCGATCCGACCGCTCCCGACTCGCCACCGGCGCTCGAACTGCTCGACGCGTCGACCGGCGCCCTCGTACGAGCGTTGCCCGACGGGTACCCGCTCGCGGCCGGCGCCGATGCGATGCTCGCGCAGACCACCGGCTGCGGCTTGCAGGAAGAGGTCGCGTGCACGCTAAAGCGCGTCGACCTGGCTACCGCCGTGACGACCCGCAGCTACCCGTTGCCGGTGGGTCGCGCCATCACCTCGGTGGTGATCCTCAGCCCGGATGGTCGACTCGCTGCCTTTCAACTGGCCCGAGCCAGTCAGGATCCGCGGTTCAGCACCGGTCACCCGGCGCCGCCGTCCGACGTCGTGATCCTGCACCTCGACACCGGGGTGCTCGACGTCGTCCCGAACCTCGAATTGGCGCCGAAATCCCAGGCCGGGCTAGCTTTTGACACCGCCGGCACGTCGTTGTTCATCACCACTAGCGAGGGCGACCACGGCCAGCTGCTGATCTGGCAGGACGGCATGTCCGGCCCGGCGCGCGTCGCCACTGTGCCCGGCCCGATCACGGGCGCGCCCCCGCTGCTCGTCCTCGGTCGGTAGCGAAACTTCAGTGCCGTCCTACTCGTCGCGCATGCCCCACGGCGAACCGTAGGCCACGAGCAACTCCAGGAACGACCTTGCGTCGAACGCCTCCGGACCAAGCACGCCGCTGCCCTTCCACACCCCGCCCGCGATCAGCTCGAGCGCCACCACCGGGTTAACCGCGGTCTGCCAAACCACGGCCTGCGCACTGTATTCGCGCATCGACCACTCGTTGTCGACGACGTGGTACAGATACGTGGCGCGCGGCTGACCGTTCTTCCCGATCCCCGTGACATACGTGCCCGCACACGTCTTTCCACGCATCCGGTCGCCAAGCGTCGCGGGATCCGGCAAGCAGGCGGCGACGACGTCGCGCGGTGACACCTCGACGCCACCGACCCGCACCCGCTGCACGCGATCTAGCCCGAGTTTGTGCAGCGTCTTCAAGACGCCGATGAACTCCTCGCCTAGTCCGTATTTGAACGTGACCCGCTTCGCCTCGATCCAGCGCGGAATAAGCAGCACTTCCTCGTGCTCGACGTTGACGCACTCCACCGGACCGATGCCCTCGGGAAAGTCGAAAACCTCAGGCTCGCTGAACGGCGGCGTGGTGAACCAGCCGCGGTCCTTTTCCCATACCACCGGCGGATTTAGGCACTCCTCGATCGTCGTCCAGATTGAAAAGGTGGGCGCGAAGTCGTACCCGTCTACCACGAGATTGGCGCCATCGCGCACGCCAATTTCGTCGATCTCGCTGAACAACTCGTCGGCGGCGTAGCGCGCGAAGACATCCGACAGCCCAGGTTCGACTCCGATACCGACCAACGCCAACTGACCGGAGTCAACCCAGTCGGCCGCGCGGGCGAACTGCTCGTCGCCAAGCTTCACCCCGGTGCGTTCATACGGCGTCGACTCATGTGGCTGTGACAGCGACATCGCCATGTCGAGATAACCGGCGCCCGCGTCGAACGCCGCGTTGAAGAGCGGCATGACAAATCGGGGGTCGGTCGCGTTGAGCAGAACGTCGCACCCGTGCTCACGCAACAGCGCGGCGACTACGCCGGAGTCGGAAGCGTCGAGCCGCACCGCGGAAAACCGCGGGTCACCGGTGCGTTGTGCGGCGCGTTGGGCGCGCCCCTCGTCGTAATCGGCGACAACCATCGCGTCGAAGAAGTCGCGCCTGGCCGCGATCGCGGTCACCGCACTGCCCACACCTCCCGCACCGACCAGCAGGATTCTCATGCTCGACTCCCTTCGACTTGCGCGCTGCACGTGCGGTCGTGAAGTAGGGGCGCCGCGGCGTCCGTACGGGCGCCGCTCGCCGCGTCGCGGCGGGCGACGGCAAGCCCTGACAACGCTTCAAGCACAACCCGATTCGCCAGCATGGCGGTGATCTCAGCGTGGTCGTACGGCGGCGACACCTCGACGACGTCGATGCCGGCGATCGGCAGTTCGCGACAGATCCGCCG
>JAICYF010000183.1 GCA_025934355.1 Acidothermaceae bacterium | reverse complement strand
CTGACGCGAACGACAAGCCGTCGGCGTTCAGCGCGTACGGCAAGAGCACCGTCGCGCTCTACGCGCCCGGCAGCTTGGTCGCGACGACGAACAACCAAGGTGGCTACTCGGTGGCGTCAGGAACGTCGTTTTCCGCCCCGCTCGTCGCTGCCACTCTTGCGCTAGAGAAAAGCGCCGACCCGACCGCGACGGTCGATGAACTGCGCTCGCGCCTGTTGAACTCGACGACGCCTGTCTCCGCACTCACAACGCTCTCGCAATCTGGCGGTCGGCTGAACGCGGGCGCGGCACTCGGCGCCGGACCCGGAGTTTTGCACTACCGATTCGGCGGTTTCGCCGATGCTCGACCCGCCACGGCTTTCAACGCCCGAGTGACGGTGACCGGTGTCGCCCCCGCCGGACCCTACGAGCTGCGCTTGCAACTGCTCACCCGCTACCAGGGCGCAACCTGGGCGGTGTCGCAATTGCCAATAACGGTAGGCAGTTCGACAGCGACGACGGACGACGCGGGCATCGTGACGGTTCCGGTCGACGGCAGCCAGCTCACCGCGGGGCAGACGTACCAACCGGGCCTCACGCTTCCCGCCGGCACGTACGCGATGACCGCGCAGGTCATCGCGAACGGCACACCGATCGGTCGGGCGACCGCCGCCGTGTTCCAGGTCGCCGACCCGGGGATCGGCGGTGCTGGCGCAGGCCCGACGTCGTCCAGCGCGCCGACATCGGCACCGACGGGCGGTTCGACCGCAGCGCCGACCGCAGCGCCGACCGCAGCGCCGACCTCTGGGCCCAGCTCTGGGTCGACGGGCGCCGCGACGCCATCGGCAACATCGTCGCCCTCGAGCGGCGGCAACTCGACGTCGACGCCGGGCTCCACACCGACCGCCGCGCCGACACCGAGCCAGACGCCGTCACGGCTCGGTGACCCGGGCCCGGGCGGAGGGAGCCAGCCAACCGGACAACCCACGGCGCAACCAACGGGTCAAGCCACCGCGAAGCCGACCCCAACGACGCAGCCGACAGCTCAACCGACGGGTTCGCCGAGCGTTGGCCCGGCGCCGGCGCCGTCGGCCGCACCCGGCGGTGGCACTCCTCAGTACCCCGGCACCGACCAGTTCCAGATCACCGGGCTCGCGCCAACAACGGTTGCGACGTCGGGCGGCATCGAACTCCTCACCGGTAAGGCACTTCCAAGCAACATCAGCGTTCTGGTCGGTGGCGTTCCGGCGAGCGTGCTGCCAGGCCACAACTCGTCGTCCGCGCTGTTCCTGGCGCCCCCGATGCAACCGGGCACCTACGACGTCGCGGTGTACGCGCAATACGGCAACACACCAACGACGCTGCACAACGCGTTGACGTACCAAGCCGCACAACAACCGGGCGGCAGCACGCCTGCGCCGACCACGACACCGAGTTCCACAACATCACCGAGTTCAACAACGTCACCTCGACCTACGACCTCGCCGACAACGGGCCCGGGCGGCAACCCGGCCCCGACACCGACCGTGACCAGTGCTCCGACCGCCCCCGCGCCGACGTCGTCAGCCTCGCCATCGGCGCAGCCGACCGCTTCGGCGCAGCCGACGTCGTCCGACCAACCAAGCAGCGGGTCGACGCCAGTGTCGGTGATCACCGGGCCGGGTGGGTTGCGGCTGGTGCGCGTGAACGTGGAGCTGACCTGGAACGCGGCGACCTGCAGCGCGGGCGACTGCGACGGCACACCGCTCTAGGCGGCGAGCTCGTCTGGCAGTGGCTTCGCGTGCACGATGACGAGGCCAGAAACCGCCCGAGTCAAGGCGATGTAGAGGCGACGCAAGCCGAATCGGGGGTCGACCTCGTCAGCAGCCGCGATGTCGGACGGCTCTAGGAGCACGACGTGGTCGAACTCGAGGCCCTTCGCCATCGAGGCCGGCACCAAAGTGAGCCGCTCTTCTTCGTCGCCGCCTAGGAGCGCGTGCGGCAAATTGCGCTTCCGCAACGCCGTCGACACCCGGCTCACATGGTCGTCGGCCACGAGAACTCCAACCGAGCCAGGGAATTCGAGCGCTTCCGCGCAGGAGTCACCCAGCACACGCGCAAGCTCCTTGCCTGTTGTCTCGACAATGCGCAGCGATCCGGCGCTGGCGCGAATGGAGACCGGTGCGTCGACGCCAGGCGCGGCGGCCGGCAACAACCGCGCCGCGAACTCCACGACCTGCCGCGGCACTCGATAGCCGCGCTCCAGCACTCGCACCCGTCCGTCCGGTTTTCCCATATGCAGCAAGGTTTCCTGCCACGAGTCGGACGCCGTCGCGCTAGTGCCTTGCGCGAGGTCGCCGAGCACAGTCGCCGATCCCGTGGAGCAGCGTCGTCCGACCGCCCGACATTGCATGGGTGAGAGATCCTGCGCCTCATCGAGGACGACGTGGCCAAAGCTCGGCCTCCGGTCGAGTAAATCGTTGAGCTCGTCGAGCAGGACCAGATCGGACGACGTCCAGTACGCGGCACCGGATGTGCGGGGAGGTTCCTTCCAACTCAGCCGTTGCTGTTCTTCGGGAGTCAGCACTTCCACTGCCACGACGGCGAGAAAATCCGGCTCGCCATACAACCGGCACAAGACGTCAGCTGGCTTCAGTTTCGGGAAAACCGTCTCGACGCAGGCGCGCACTTCTTTATTGCGCGCGAACGCGGCGACCGTGCGATCGTCGGCGGCTTCACCACGCACCTCCACCTGGGCGGTGAACGCGGATCCAAGCATCGTGGCGAAGGCTGCTCGAGCCGCGTTGTAGCGCAAACCGCGCGCGACGAGGGCGTCCTTGAGCTGGTCGACGTGCGAGGGATAGAGCCGAAGCCGAGCCACGCCCCGCGGGATGACCACCGGCGCCTCGATCGCGCCGAGGCCGCCCCAGACCGCGCGACGCAACACCTCCGCCATGCGCGCATCCCCTTTGAGCCGTTGCACGGCTGGCGAATCGACCGCCCGGACCCGGCCGTGCGCGACCAGTTCGTCGACCGTGAGTTGGGTGACCTCGACCTCACCAAGCGCGGGCAGCACCTGCTCGATGTAACGCAAGAACGCGGTGTTGGGGCCGACCACCAGCACGCCATTGGTGCGCAACTTCGCGCGATGCGCGTAGAGCAGGTAGGCGGCCCGGTGCAAGCCGACGGCTGTCTTTCCAGTACCAGGACCGCCTTGCACACAAAGCGTTTCCTCCAAGTCAGCGCGAACAATCTCGTCCTGATCGGGCTGGATCGTCGCGACGATGTCACGCATCGGGCCGACCCGCGGGCGCTCGATCTCCTCGGTGAGGATGCGGCTCGTCGCAAGCTCGTCGACGCTCGTCGGGGCGTCGAATGTCTCGTCTTCGTAGGCCGTCAGCGTTCCGCCGGCGAAACCAAAGCGCCGACGCAGCCGCAGGTTCATGGGATCTGACGCACTCGCCCGGTAAAACGCCGTTGAGACATCAGCCCGCCAGTCGACCACCATCGGGTCACCGTGCTCGTCCTGCACGTGGCGTCGTCCGATGTAAAAGCGCTCGTCGAGCACATCGATGCGCCCGAAGAACAACGGCGTCGACGGATCGTCGACGAGCGACATTCGCCGGCGGTGCAGGGCGGCGGCGAGGTACTCGGTGGAGACGGCGTTGCCACCCGCCGCCGTCAGCGAATCGGCCCGCTTTCGCATGCGGGTCAGACCAGCCCGCGCGTGCTCGAGGTGCGCTGCCTCGGCGTCCAACTCGGGCGACGAGCCGATCGACACGCCGTCCCTCCTCTCCTCGTCCAAGCAACTCGGCGGGCCCTTGAGGGCTGGACACGTCCGAGGACCCCCCTGTGGAGGTCTCCTCGGACCCGTAACTGCCCCGAACGTGATCAACCCGGCCGGGCGGGGTGGTCAGTAGCCGAGTTCGTGCAGCCGGTGGTCGTCGATGCCGAAGTGGTGCGCCACCTCGTGGACGACGGTCTTGCGCACCTCGGCGACGACCTCCTCCTCAGTCGAGCAGATCGCACAGATCGTCGAGCGATAAATCATGATCCGGTCGGGCAACACCCCGGCGTAGCCCGTCGTCCGCTCGGTCAGCGGCACGCCAACGTACAGGCCGAGCAGGTGCGGGTCGTCCGGCACGTCTTCGACGAAGACCGCCACGTTGCGCATCGCCGTGGTGAACCGCGGCGGGATGCCGTCGAGCGCCTCCGCCACCAGTTCCTCAAACCGCTCTCGCGACACCTCCACCACGCGGTCCAGCCAATCACTCGGCGGCGGCCAGTGCCGCCGATTGATCGGACGACGCCTCGCGCCCTCCGACAGCGATCAAGATTCCTGGGTACGTTCAGGGCGTGGCGAATCGACCTGATGAGCGGCGGCCGCGCTTCGCTCATCGGCTGATGGCCCTCGGCGCGGTGCGCCGACTTTCCGAGCGGCCCGACCTCCAGCGGCTGAGTTGGCGACTGTCGGTCGTCGTGCTGGCTTTCATCGGCGCAGGCATCGGGCTCGCACTCGCCGGCAGCGTCACGCAGTCAGTGGGCCCGGTGCACGCCAGGTTCGCGCTACGGCCCTCGGCGTCCATGCAAGGCGGGACGTCGATCAACATCCCCCCGCTTGGCTCGCTCCAGCTCAAAACGAACAAGGGGCCGGTGCAACTCGACGCGACGGTCACCGACATCGACACCGCGTCGGCGCAGCGGCTGATCAACGACCCGAGCCTCATCCGCGGCATCGAGAAGCGGGTCACCCACGACGTCAACGCGGCGCTCATCCAACTGCTCATCCGGGCGCTGTTCGCGGCCCTGATCGGCGCGGCGGTGTTGATCTTCGTCGTCACCAGGCGTTGGCGGGCCTCGGTCGCCGGCCTGGTGGTGGTCGCCGTGGCCGCACTCGCCAGCGGCGGGATCGCGTACGGCACGTGGAATTCGAAGGCGCTCGCCGAGCCGAAATACACCGGCCTGCTCAGCCGGGCGCCGACGATGGTCGGCAACGTGCAAGACATCGTCAACCGGTTCGGCAAGTACAGCACCGAGCTCGCGCAGCTGGTGACCAACGTCTCGAAGCTCTATTCGGTGACGTCAACGCTGCCCGACTTCGCGCCGAACCAAGACGACACGATCAAGGTGCTCGACGTCTCGGACATCCACGACAACCCCGAGGCCTGGAGCGTGATCGAGAGCATCTCGCGGCAGTTCAGCGTCGACTTCGTCGTAGACACCGGCGACCTGACCGACCACGGGCTGGCGGCCGAGAACGGCCTCACCGACGGAATCTCCTCGCTCGGCAAGCCGTACGTGTGGATCAAGGGAAACCACGACTCGTCGCTCACCGTCGCGGCGGTCAAAGCCCAGCACAACGCGATCGTCCTCGACGACAGCGCGGCAACCGTCGACGGCCTGCGCATCTACGGCACCTTCGACCCGCGGTTCACCCCCGACATCGAGACCAATGACAGCTCGCTGCCCGACAGCGAGATCACCGCGCTCGGGGAGGACCTTGCGCAGCGGGTGGCGGCCGCCGAACCGCCGGCGATCGACATCGTCATGGTGCACGACCCGATCGAGGGACGCCCGCTCGACGGCGTGGTGCCGCTGGTGCTGGCCGGCCACGTCCACCAGCGCTCGGTCGAGCACCTGAAGAAGGGCACCACGCTGTTCATTCAAGGCTCGACCGGCGGCGCCGGTCTGCGGGCCCTCGACCATGACACCCCAACCCCGCTCGAGGCGT